>NZ_JPES01000089.1:0-33118 GCF_000730175.1 Haloferax sp. ATB1
CGGTACAGGCTCCGCTTGCTCCGACAGCTGATACATGTGATAACACGTGACGAATCGCGGTCGCAAATAGCTGTCGTTTCCGGGGGTCCGGTCGCTCCGTCACTCGGTGAGGATGGTGACCGGCCCGTCGAAGTTGAGGACGACGCGCTGTGCGGTGTCGCCGAACAGCGCCTTGCCGGTCGGCGAGCGCTGTCGCCCGGCGACGTAGACGTGGTCACAGCCGCGCTCGTCGGCGACGCGAATCACCTCCTCGGCGAACTCGCTCTCCTCGGCGACGACGCTGACGGCGTCGTACTCGACGGTCCCGTCGAGCGATTCGAACGCCTCGTCGGCGGCCTGCGACGCGAATCGGTTTGCGACCTCTCGGGCGGAGTTCGACTCCAGCGACGTGTTGGCGGCGTCGCTCATCGCCTGCAACGTCTCGGCGTTCTCGACGAGTTCGTCCTCGGTGACGCGCGTGAGGAGCACGAGCGGCGTGTCCGTACCGGCCGCGATTTGTCCGGCCTCGGCGAGGAGGCGTTCGTTGGAGTCCGCACTGTCGACTACCACTAGCGATGACTGCATACCGGTGCAACGGTGCTCCGGCGCATAAAACTATCCCGCGAGACGGGGTGGAGGCGTCGATTCGGCGGCGCGGTGACCGAGGGGGACGAGCGAGGGAGACGAACGAGCGACCCGCGCTCAGCGGTCGGCTCGGTACCGCTCGACCGCGTCCTCGTCGATTTCGACGCCCAGACCGGGGGCCTGCGGCACGTCCACCTCGCCGCCGGTCGGGTCGAACGGGGTTCGCAGAATCTCGTCGCGGAGCGGGTTCTCGCTCCGGTCGAACTCGACCATCATCGGGTCCGGGACGTGTCGGGTGTGCGGGTAGTCCGAGACGGACGCCGCGAACTGGACCGCCGCGGCGAGGCCGACAGCGCTGTTCCAGATGTGGGGCCGGACCGCCACGTTCTCCGTGCTGGCGAGGTCGGCGATGCGGCTCGCCTCCGAGAGCCCGCCGCACCGACCGAGGTTCGGCTGGACCACGTCGACCGTCCGGTCGTCCACGAGGCGCTTGAACTCGAAGCGGCCGTAGTGCGCCTCGCCGGCCGCCAGCGGCACGTCGACGCCGCGTTTGACCTCGCGGTAGCCCGAGAGGTTCTCCGGCGGGACCGGCTCTTCCATCCACGTGATGTCGAACTCCTCGATGGCCTTCGCGGTGCGAATCGCCTGTCGGGGCCGGTAGTTTCCGTTGATGTCGACCATCAGTCGCGCGTCGTCGCCGAGGAGTTGGCGGGCGGTTCGAACCCGCTCCACGTCGGAGTCCGTGCCGTTGCCGATTTTTATCTTGGCCGCCGAGAAGCCCTCGTCGACGGCGTCGCGAATCGGCTCGGCGATGTCTCGGTCTTCCTCGGTGAAGTACATCGTCGAGGCGTAGGCGGTGAGCGTCTCGCGGGGCGTTCCGCCGAGGAGTCGGTGGACGGGTTTCCCGGTCGCCTTGCCGACGAGGTCCCACAGCGCCACGTCGATGCCGCTGAGGGCGCTCTGGACGAAGACGCTCCCGCCGAAGTGGTACGGGTCGGTGTACGACTCCTCGGCGAGTCGCCGCACGTCGAAGGGTCCATGCCGACCACGTCGTCGCGGAAGAACTCGTCGACGACGGGCGCGACGACGCTCCCCGGCGCGAACGCCTCGCCCCAGCCGACCTCGCCGGTGTCGGTGTCGACGCGGATGAGCGTCGTCGCCCTGTCGTGGCCGAACCCGCGAGCGTCGCCGAGGCCCTCGCCGTCGGGGAGGCGGTGCGATATCGGGATGACTTCGATGTCGGTTATCTCCATGTCCGCTACACTGCGGACCGGTACAATATAGCTTGTGACGAGCGATCCGCCGGCGACCCATCAGCAGCCCACCGGCGTGGCGGAGGCGGGAGCGAGACGATCGAGGTGCTCGGGCCGGTTACATTCGTTTTCGGTATGTTCGGCCCGAGGAGTGCGAGCAGATACTGTCAAATAGCCATTAAATTTATTAAATTTCTTCTGAATGACTAATCGCTGGCAATCATGCCACACGTTAGCTACCATGACACACAACAGACGGCAGTTCATGAGAGCGATTGGTATCGGAACTATCGGGAGTTCGGCCCTTCTCGCGGCCGACTCAGCCGCAGCAGCGGACGATTCCGGACGTAACGGCTCGTCCGCCGGGTCACACTTCGACCCAGACGACGGCTTCGCCGATGCGGCCCCATGGCTCAACGACGACACGCCGGTGTACAAGGTGACCGAGCCCACGCGGGAGGCCCTCGAAGACGCGGTCCACCGGAGCGGACCGCGCGTTGTCGTGTTCGAGACCAGCGGAACCATCGACCTCGGAATGGAGTCGCTCGAAGTCACCGACGACAAGTGTTGGATAGCCGGGCAGACAGCTCCATCGCCGGGTGTGACCCTCGTTCGAGGGGGTCTCTACATCGAGGCGAACGACTGTGTCGTCCAGCATCTTCGAGTCCGGCCCGGCGATGCCGGCGCTGAGGAGGGTGACGATTGGGAACCAGATGCGATGCACACTGGTGACGACACGAGGAACAACGTCATCGACCACTGTTCGACGAGTTGGGCGGTAGACGAGACACTATCAGTCGGGTATCGAACCCGAAATACGACAGTGTCGAACTGCATCATCGCCGAAGCGCTCAACGACTCGAGCCACACCAAAGGAGAACACGGTTACGGGACGCTTGTCGGCGACTGCGCCAAGAACGTCACGATGGTGGGGAACGTATGGGCGCACAATACGGGACGGAACCCGGCACCGAAGGGGGGGACGACGACCGTTATCGCGAATAACGTCATCTACCACGCCACGGACTGGATCACCAGCTTTGGTGGTCCGGGTGAGTGTGAGGACACACCGGCGCGATCCGCGGTTGAGAACAATGCGTACGTTCGAATCGGGTCACACTACATCCAGTTCGGCCACGTCTACTACGAGGGGAACTACACCGCGCCGGAGACCCCGCCTGCAGCAGTGGACGAACGACTATCGCAGCGGCCCCTCTGGCCCGAAGGGCTAGCCCTCCTGCCCGCTTCCGCGGTGATGGAACACCAGTCCACATACGGGGGCGCGCGTCCCGCAGACAGGACAGACCAAGACCAACGTATCATTGCCAACGTCATCAACGGGACGGGAGAAATCATCGATAGTCAAGAGGAGGTCGGCGGCTACCCCAACTTGACGGTGAATAATCGGTCACTGAACGTCCCGGAAGGCGGGCTTCGACAGTGGCTCGAATCCCACGCGAAACGGGTCGAACAGCCGGGAGCGGAGTTACGGTGACGCCACAGCGTTCATCTCACTCGTCGTCGTAGTGGAACTCGGTCCACGGCCCGTCGCGGAACGGGTAGTCGTCGAGCACGTCGAGGTTCACCTCGATGCCAAGTCCCGGCTCGTCGGACAGCGAGAGGACGCCGTCCTCGACGGCGGGTTGGCCCTCGATGATGTCGAACGCGAGGTCGAAGGGGTACATTCCGGGGTCGGTCTCGGCGTCGAGGAGCGGGTCATTCTCGAAGACCGGGTATTCGAGGAGCGACACCTCGGGCGCGGCCGCGACGAGATGCGCGTTGGCGAGCAGGCCGACCCACGTCCCGAAGTTGTGCGGGACGAACTCCACGTCGCGGCCGACGCAGGACTCGACCGCCGGGCGACAGCCGGTGTAGCCGCAGTGGTGTCGAACGTCGCCCTGCAGGAAGTCCACCGCGTCGGTCTCGCCGAGCGCGACGAGTCCCTCGGGCGTCGGTTCGCTCTCGCCGCCGGCCAGCGGCGCACCCGTCTCCGCGAGGTCGACGTAGCCGGCGTGGTCGTCCGGCGAGACCGGCTCTTCGACCCAGTAGCAGTCCCGCTCGGCGGCGAAGGTGACGAGGTCTTCGACCGTCTCGCGGTCGTAGCCGTCGCGTATCTTCCACCACGTGTGCACGTCGAGCATCACCTCCATGTCGCCCGCGACGTCGGCGAGGAGTTCGATGGTCCGGCGGTCCCCGTCGGGGCCGATGCCCGGTCGGTACTTGTAGCCGAAGAAGCCGAGGTCGCGGATGGTCGCCGCCTGTTCGGCGTACCCCTCGGGTTCCATGTACATCCCGGCGCTCGCGTACAGGGGCATCTCCGTCGTCGGGTCGGTGCCGTACTCGTCGGCGAGCAGTTCGTAGATGGGCGCGCCGACCTGCTTCCCGCGGATGTCGTACAGCGCCACGTCGAGCGCCGAGATGGCCTCGTGGCGGAGTCGGTCGGGGAGGTCGGTGTCGCAGAGTATCGCGTGGGCGTCTTCGACTTCCTTGACGGTCTCGCCTTCGAGCGCGTCGGCGACGGCCCCGTTGACCACGTCCGCGAAGGTTCCCTGCGAGTCGCCCTCGAAATACTCCCGCATCGCGGAACTGCTCGCGCCCGCGGTGGCGATGCCGCGGAGTGCCGTCGGCCGATTCGACGACGACGAGCACCACGTCGCGTTTGAGGAGGCGTCGGACGCCGCCGTGGAAGGGGCGGTCCTGCGGCGGTTCGATGGGTGACGAGAGAGCGTATCCGCTGACAGTCGCGATTCGCATACCTGTACAGACTCGGCCACCACGATAAAACTCCGCCTCGCAAGCGGGACTCGGGGAGGGAGCGAAGACAACCGGGAGAAAGAGCGGCGCGCTACTGGAAGACGTCGGACGCGAACGGGTAGAGTTCGTCGAGGGCGACGCGCTCGTTCCGCCGGCCCGACTCGTAGGCCGCCATGGTGATGAGGACCGCCTTGAGGCCGTCGCGGGCGGTCGCGGGCGGCGTCTCGCCGGTCTCTATCGCGTCGAGGAACGCGGTACCCTTGCTCAGCCACCGCTCGTAGCCGTCGTAGGGGTGGTGTTCGGTCCCCTCATCGTCGATAACGTAGCCGGTCCGGTCGTCCCACTCGTGGCCTTCGAGGTATATCGCGCCCTCGTCGTCCCAGATGTGGACGTGCTCGCGGGTCCGCGCGACGACGCCCGTGTCGGAGACGTTCGCCACCGCGCCCTCGGCGAACTCGATGATGATAGAGGACTGGCGGTCGAACACCTGTTCGTCGTCGTGGAAGTCGACGTAGGCGTTGACGTGGGTGGGCGTGAGGCCGGTCGTCCAGAGGATGGCGTCGATGACGTGGGTGCCGACGTTCAGGAGGTGGCCGCCGCCGCTCAGTTCGGGGTTCATCCGCCAGTCGTCTTCCTTCTCGTAGTAGGACTGCCAGTCGTGGGTCACCTCGCCGGTGATAAATCGCGGGACGCGGTCGCCGTCGGCCCACTCGTCGTGGGCGCGCTTGTAGGCCGGGTTGAAGTGTCGCTGGTAGCCGACCATCACGGTTTGGTCGCTCGCCTCGGCGCGGGTCGTGAGTTCGTAGGCCTCCTCGGCGTCGGTCGCGAGCGGCTTCTCGCAGAGGACGTGGAGGCCGCGGTCCAACACGGCAGAGGTCTGTTCGTAGTGGAGGCCGTTGGGCGTCGCGACCGCGACGGCGTCCATCGGGGCCGAGTCGAGGAACGCCTCGAACGACCGGTAGCGGTGCGCCTCGGGAACGTCGAAGGAGTCGCCGACCTCGGCGAGACCGTCGGGGTCCACGTCGGAGACGGCGACGAGTTCCGACCGCGGGAGTTCGACGAACTGTTGACAGAGCCGACGGCCGAGGCTACCGAGGCCGACGACTCCGACGGCGATTGGAGACGAGTCTGTCTGACGCGGCATGGGTGCGACTACAGAGATGGGGCAGATAACTGTTGTGACGGTCCGCGGGCGCTCGGCGTCGCTCGCGACCCCCCTGTCCGAAGATTTTATGCGCGAGTACCCGGTGGTTCGGGTATGCCACTCGCAGAGAGCGGTGTGCGCGAGCACCTGCGCGGCGTCGCCGCCGGGCTCCTCACCCCGTTCGACGACGACCTCGACATCGAACACGACGAACTGGCAGCGAACGCGACGACGCTCTACGACGAGGGAATCCGCACGTTCCTCGCGTCGGCGAACATCAGCGAGTACCACTCGCTGACCCAGCAGGAGCGAATCGCGGTGACGGAGACGGCGGTCGACGCGCTCCCGTCCGACGTGTGCGTCCTCGCCGGCGTCGGCGGGAGCACGGCGGGCGCGCGGGAACTCATCGACGCCTACGACCGCATCGGCGTCGACGGGATGATGATAATGCCACCGGACCACACGTACGTCCACGAGCGCGGGCTGCTTCGCTACTACGAGAAGCTCGCCGAGGCCTCGTCGGCCCCGCTGGTGCCGTACGTCAAGGGCTTCGACCCGTCAACCAACTATCTCCGCGACCTCGCGGGGCTCGACGGCGTGGTCGGCATCAAGTACGCCATCGAAGATCCGGTCAAACTCGGCGCGGCCGCCAGCGCCACCGGCGACGACGTGGTCTGGGTGGACGGCCTCGCGGAGCCCTTCGCCGTCTCGTTCTGGAACGAGGGCATCGAAGGGTTCTCCGCGGGCGTGAGCAACTTCCGGCCGGAAGTTGGTCTCGCGCTGTTCGAGGCGCTCACCGAGGAGAACTGGGAGCGCGCCCGGGAGCTTCGGAACATCTGTCTGCCCTACCAGAACTTCCGCGACCGGACCGGACAGAACAACAGCCTCAACGGGGCTATCAGCGTCCCGGCGGTGAAGAAAGGCCTCGAACTGGCCGGCCTACGTGGCGGGGACGTCCGCGAGCCGATTCGGTCGCTGTCGGCCGAAGACGAGCGCCGCGCCGAGGAACTGTACGACCAACTCGACGACGACATCGAGCGCCTCATCGACTGAACGCGGACGACGGAAGAGGATAAACGCGACCGACGGAAGCCGCCGACCGACGACAACCACCGACCGACCGACGGTCCGAGAGCGACTGCGGTAGCCCGTACCGCAGTAGCGACGAGGGCCCACAGCGCGATGTCGGCGCGGAGAGTGACGACTGAAGCGGGCGGTGCGGCAACAGCGCGGCCGCCCTGCTCGCCTTGGCCCGGACGACCGGACCCCAGTAACTCGCGCGACCCAAATATTCATCACCCGAGACGCGGGGTATGTTGGCATGCGCGAGTTCGAAGCGACCGCCGAGGCGACTCGGCCGCCGACGTGGGCGCACAAACAGCGAGCACTCTTCGACCTGACGGCCGACGCAGTCGACCGGTTCGTCGACGACTACACCGGCCCCGACGGGGAACCGTTCTGGCCGCCGGACGACCACGTGGGCGTCGACGGCTTCGACGACGTGGTCGAGGGGTTCTACAACTGGCCGCTCGTGTACGCGATGGGCGGCGACGAACGCCTGCTCGACCACGCCCGCCGCGTGTACGAGGCCGCGCTCGAACGCGGCGCGGAGACGGAGACGCCGTTCGGCCATCCGATGGTCGTCGACGAGTTCGAACAGTGCCGCGACTGGTTCCACCTCGGCGAGGGCAACCTCTACACGTACAACATGGGCCTCGCCGCGCCCGACGACGACGCGGTCGTCGACCGGGCGAGGAAGTTCGCGGAGCTCTACACCGCCGACTCGGAGACGGGGAACTACGACGCCGAAAAGCGGGTGGTTCGCGGGCCGATGAACGGGAGCATGGGCCCGGAGTTCTGCGACTTCTCCGCCTACGAACACCACCCATACGGCGCGGACTACCGCTGGGCCAGACACGGCCTCCCGTGGCGGGACCTCGAGTTCGACGAGGCCGCGGACCTCCTCGACCCGGCGAACGAAGAGCGCCTGTTCGAGGTGTTGAACGAGCGCTGCGCGAAGGGCGACATCCCGCTGAACCTCAACATCACGAGCCTGATGACGAACGCCTACCTCCACACGGGAGACGACGACTACCGCGAGTGGGTCACCGACTACCTCGACGCGTGGCGGGAGCGGACGGCCGAAAACGGCGGCATCATCCCCGACAACGTCGGGCGCTCCGGTGAAATCGGCGAGTACACAGACGGGTCGTGGTACGGCGGCTACTACGGCTGGTCGTGGGGCGGGTGGCACTACGTCGGCATCGGACCGACGGTCGCCGCCGAGAACGCGGTCCTGCTCGAAGGCGACCGGGAGTATCTCGACTTCCCGCGGTCCCAGCTCGACGTGCTCATCGAAAACGGCATCGAGGTGGCCGAAGACGACGTACACAGCACGCTCTACATCCCGCACAAGTACGGCGACGAGGGTGACTACCACTACGACGCGTCGGGCGTCCTCACCGAAGACGACGGGGAAGTGCTGTGGCGGGACGGCTGGTACGAGTTCCAGCCGCACACGGACGACCCCTACGCGGTCCACCTCTGGTACATGTCGATGCGCGAGGAGGACCGAAAGCGGGTCCGCCGGCTCCGCGACTGGGGGAAGCAGGACTGGCGGCGGGTCGACCCGCGCGCGAAGACGAAACACGACGACGGCCACGAGTACGCGTGGCTCGCCTACCTCGACGGGGAGTTCCCGGACTACCCGGACCGAATCCTCGAAGCGACGCGCGAGCACGTCGACGAGCGACTGCGCCTGTTCGACGCCGAGGGGAACGAGCCGACGACCGTGGACGAGGACTACCTCAGAGACCGGAACCCCGCGTTCCACAAGGCGCTACTCCAACTCACGATGGGAGCGCCTCAGCCCGTCTACTACGGCGGCCTCGTGATGGCGCAGGTACGGCACTTCGACGCCCGCAGGGAGCGGCCGGGACTGCCGGCGGGCGTTGCCGCGCTCGTGGAGTCGGTGACGAAAGACGGGATCGAACTGACATTGGTTAACACCGGAGCAAGGGAAGAGGAAGTCGTCGTCCAAGCGGGCGCGTACGGCGAACACCGATTTACTACGGTCGAGACCGACGGAGTGGAGCGTGGTGTCGACAAAGGCGGAGCAGACGCCGATGCGGCCGACGACGGAGGTACGGACGCGCTCCGAGTTCGGCTCCCCGCCGGAAGCCGAATGTCACTTCAGGCCGGACTTGACCGCTTCGTCGACGACCCGAGTTACGACCACCCGTGGTCTGAGACGGGGTCGTAGGAACTCTCACGACGGCGCCGCGTGAGATTCGGGAGAAGCGCACGAAAAATCGAGATAGTATTTTTTGTTCTCTCTGCGGGAACGCTGATATTCGAGATGAGCCGGCAGGCAGTCCAGATAACGACTGATAAGGCTCGCTTCGAGTGGTTCGAGGGAGAGTTGACCCACGAGAGCTGAAATCGAGTCAGGAACTGTTCCCCTGTTGGGAATTATTAATCGAGGACGATTCACAGAGCCGAGTTAAGAATATCGGGGAGACAGTTCCGCCGATATATTACAACTATATGTCCGTAATCCTTTCCGGCTCGGGAAACGAGCATAATCTCTCGTGACACGGTGTTCAAAACCACAATATCTCATATTCTGCGTCTACAGCCCATAAGTCGGCACTTAACAATTGATTCCCGTCAGGGGAACAGTTTGGAGCAGCGAGTGAGACCCACTCTCTCGCTCGGGAGGTGAATTTATCAACGGGGACGAACACTATGGCGCATGCCGACACGAGTCACTGTCTGGAACGAGAACGTCCACGAACGAGAAGAACCAGAGGTCGCAGAGCGGTATCCGAAGGGAATCCACGGCACCATCGCGGAACATCTGGAGGGGCCGGACCGCGAGGTTCGGACGGCGACGTTACAGGAACCCGAACACGGGTTAGACGAGGAGACGCTCGACGCGACGGACGTACTGGTTTGGTGGTCCCACTGCGCCAACGACGAGGTGACAGACGCCGTCGCGAAGCGCGTCGTCGACCGCGTCCACGAGGGGATGGGCTTCATCCCGCTCCACTCGGGGAAGAACTCGAAGCCGTTCACGCGGCTGATGGGCACGACCTGCAACATCAAATACCGCCACGGCGGCGAGCGCGAACGCGTCTGGGTCGCGGATCCCGGCCATCCCATCGCCGACGGCCTCGACGAACAGTTCGTCATCCCGGCGACGGAGACCTACGGCGAGCCCTACGACATCCCGGAACCCGACAGAACCGTCTTCATCTCGTGGTTCGAGGGCGGCGACGTGTTCCGCTCGGGCGTCTGCTACCGCCGCGGCCGCGGGCGAATCTTCGCCTTCCGACCGGGTCACGAGGAGTACCCTATCTTCCACCAAGACGAGGTCAAACAAGTCATCGACAACGCCGTCGAGTGGGCGACGCCGACCGAGGGCGCGTCGGCGCGGTGGGGGAAGACTGACCCGCTCGAACCCGTCGGGGAATGAGGAAACTCGGGAGGTTCGGGTAATTCCCGTTCCTCTCTCGGGAATAGTTTCGACACGTCACGGTTCGGCCTCGAAAGCTAGAGAAGTTCTCGCACGGCGGTGCCCGAAACGACCGTCTCTGAGATGGTCGTCCACCAGTCGTTTGTCCCCAGCGGTACTGCCTCGTTACCGCTGTAGGAAAGCGGACGTAACTGGTCCGACCCCCGATTTTTATATCTCCATAGGACGGATACTACCGGTATGGCCACGAGTGTACCAGAGGTTAGTACAGAGACTGACAGCGATATCCGGGTCGGCGTGCGAACCCGAACGCTCTCCGACCACCGACTCAAGTACATCCGACAACTGGGTGCAACCGACATCTTCGTCGACCACGCCGACACCGACGAGGAACCCGACGAATTCAACGACCGAGACGGCAGCGACACCGTCGCGGTCGGCCGCGACTCGATTCCCTCGACTGCCGAACTCAGAGCCGCACGGGAGCAGGTCGAATCCCACGGCCTGCGACTCACGGGCATTCAATCGCTTCCGTACTCCCTCTACGGCGACATCATGTTCGGCCGAGAGGGCGAGGAGGAAGCCCTCGAACAGATAAAGACGCTTCTCCGCAACCTCGGCGAGGCAGATATCCCGATTCTCGGCTACCAGTGGAACCCGCGGGGCGTCGTGCCCATGCGGACCACGCCGGTCGAACTCCGCGGCGGTGCCGAAGGCACTGCGTTCGACCTCGACGAACTCGACGACCCCGACGAACTCGCGCCCGGACTCGACCGCGCTTACGAGGAAGAGGAGTTCTGGGCCAACTATGAGGCGTTTTTGGAAGAAGTGATTCCGGTCGCCGAGGAGGCGGGCGTTCGGATGGCGCTCCACCCTGTCGACCCGCCGGTGCTCGAATCGATGGGCGGCATCCCGCGGTTGTTCCGCAACGTGGAGAACTTCGAGCGCGCGATGGAACACGTGCCGAGCGATAATCACGGCCTCAAACTCTGTCTCGGCTGCTTCTCTCAGATGGGAGAAGACGTTACGGAGGTCCTTCGTCGGTTCGCCGAACGCGACCAGATCGTGTTCATCCACTTCCGCGACGTCGTCGGGACGGTTCCGAAGTTCAACGAGACGTTCGTCGACGAGGGGAACTTCAACACGGTCGAGGCCGTCGAAACGCTCGACGAGGTCGGCTATCAGGGTGCGGTCATCCCCGACCACGTCCCGAAGATGGAAGGCGACGATGACTGGCGGCACCGGGCGCGTGGCTTCACCATCGGGTACCTCCGCGGCGTCGTCGACACCGTTCGGAACAGGCACTAACCGCCCTGCTAGCGACTATTCTCATAGAAACGCTCGAAGAACCCACCTCACGGCACCACACAGTTCGGATTGAGAGAATGTGGAATCCGAGCGGTATCCCACACGGACGGAAGCTAGCGGTGCTCAAGACGCAAGTCGAGTCAGTCGATGAGGCGGGCGATATCGTCGTCTAACTGCTGGTATATCTCCTCGGCTTCCGCCTCGTCTTCGGACGAAAGCGGGCGGATAGGCTCGCGGACGTCCCCACCGTGAAGACCCGCGAGTTCGAGTCCCTTTTTCACCGCCGGGACGCTGATGGCCCCGTTGAGGCTGTTGTTCTGTCCGGTCCGGTCGCGGAAGTTCTGGTAGGGCAGACAGATGTTCCGAAGCTCCCGGGCGCGCTCCCAGTTCTCCTCGGTGAGCGCGTCAAATAGCGCGAGACCAACTTCCGGCCGGAAGTTGCTCACGCCCGCGGAGAATCCCTCGATACCCTCGTTCCAGTAACTAACAGCATACGGTTCCGCGAGGCCGTTTACCCAGACCACGTCATCCGAGCCAGCACTGATTGCGGCACCGAGTTTGATTGGGTCTTTCAGGGCGTACTTGATACCGACGACGTTCTCGATTCGCGTGAGGTCCGCCAGGAACGAGACTGAGGGGTCGAACCCACGGACATACGGCACGAACGGCGTCTCGGTCACGGACGCGAGTTCCTCGAAGTAGGACAGCAGGCCGCGCTCGTGGACGTACGTGTGGTCCGGTGGCATCACCATATGTCCGTCAACGCCGATGCGGTCGTAGGCGTCAATGAGCTCTTGCGCCTCGGTCGTTGGACCGCCGACGCCGGCGAGGACACAGGCGTCCGAGGGTAATGCATCGATGCTCGTCTCGGTCGATTTGATCCGCTCGCCCTGAGTGAGCGAGTGATACTCGCTGATGTTCGCCGACGCGAGGAACGTGCGCAGGCCGCTATCGTAAAGTAACCGCGCGTTTCCCTCGAGTTTCGAGTAGTCGATATCGCCACGCTCGTCGAACGGTGTCAGGAGTCCGGCGGCGACACCCCGCAGTCGCTCCATAACCACAGTTTCTGCTAACGGCATCAGTTCGGATGTGAGCGTAGCAGAGCATAAATCCACCGTCTAGTGAACAATTCGCACGGCATCGGACGCTTGAACTCAAAAAATACCGGCTGTATGAACCGCTCAGTAGTTCCGGTAGATGGTCTTCGTGGCGGTGAAAAAGTCGAGGCCCGCATCGCCCTGCTCTCGATACGTGTTCGTAGACGACTGTTTGTACCCCCCGAAGGGGACGTGGAGTTCGAGGCCAGTCGTTTTCTCATTGACTTTGGCGACGCCGGCCTCGATTCGGTCGAGGAACTCGTTCGCTTCGGTCAGGTCTTGCGTCACGATGCTCGCCGAGAGCCCGAACTCGACGTCGTTCGCCAGTTCGAGCACGTCCTCGAAGTCGCTCGCCTCGATGACCGAGAGGACGGGACCGAATATCTCTTCCTGTGCGATTCGCATGTCGTTATCTACGTCCGAGAAGACCGCGGGACGCACGTAGTATCCGTCGTCGTACTCGCCGTCGGCGAGTCGTTCGCCACCGGTTTCGAGCGTCGCGCCCTCGTCCACACCAATGTCGATGTATTCCAGCGTCGAATCGAGTTCTCCCTGCGAGACGTGCGGTCCGACATCTGGGTCGTCGAGACCCGGACCGACCACGATATCCTCGGCGTACTCCACCATCGCATCGACGAACTCGTCGTAGACGTCCTCGTGGACGATAGCGCGGGAGGCGGCGGTACAGGACTGTCCGGTCGTCCCGAACGCGCCGACGCCGAGGATTTCGACCGCCTCGTCGATGTCGGCGCTCGGCATGACGACGGTCGGGTTCTTCCCGCCCATCTCGCATTGAACGCGTTTGAGCCCCTCAGAGGCGGCTTGCGCGACGCTGGTCCCGACCGACGTACTCCCGGTGAACGAGACCGCGTCGATCTCCGCGTGCGTGGTCAGCGGAGCGCCGAGTTCGCTTCCCGGCCCGGTGACGAAGTTCACGACGCCGTCCGGAAGCCCGGCCTCGGCGAGACACTCGACGAGTATCCGCGTGGAGTTAGGTGCTTCCGACGCGGGTTTGGCGACGACGGTGTTGCCGGCGGCGAGCGCCGGGGCGAGCTTCCACGCCGGAATCGCAATCGGGTAGTTCCACGGCGTGATGATGCTGACGGTGCCGAGCGGTTCTCGCTTGGTAGATAACTCCTTGTTTCGCCCGCTCGGAGATTTGACCACGCCGCCGAGGTCGAGCGATTTCTGCGCGTAGTACGCGAAGATGTCGATAGCGCGCTGTACCTCGCCGGCCGCCTCGGACCGGGCTTTCCCCTCCTCACGAACGAGCATCTCGGTCGCCTCCTCCTTCCGCGATGCGAGTTCCTGAGAAGCACGGTTCAGGATGGCGCCGCGCTCCGGACCGGGTCGATTCGCCCACTCGTGCTGTGCAGCGACGGCCGCCTCGATTGCATCTTCGGCGTCCGCGGCGGTCGAGCGCTGAAACCGAGCGACGACATCGGCAGTGTCCGCGGGGTTCACTACCTCGAACGTGTCGCCGGATTCAGCGTCGACCCACTCTCCATTGACGAAGTTGCCAAAGGCTTGTTCCATGGCGGCCGCTAGTTCGCCAGCCCCGATTACCAATGTTTTGGTGGACCGGCCGTGAGCCCCGTTTTCGTCGAGCGAACAGCCCATCGGCCGACCGGGTTTGAATCAGTCGCGCGGGGACGACCGAGCCCCCAAACACGGACTGGGGCGCGAGGATGACTCACCGCTCGAGCGGCAACAGATGGGTCATCAAGAGTATCGGGAGTTAACCTCGATGACGTTGGCCGACTGCGCGACCTGCTCGTAAAGCTCGTCGCGCATCCGTTTGTCGGTCATTCGCTTCGAGGGCCCGGAGATACTCAGCGCACCCATGACCTCACCGTCGGGGGCGGACACGGCCATACCGATACACCGAACGCCGCGGATGTTCTCCTCGTCGTCGATCGAATACCCTCGTTCCCGGGTCTCTTCGAGGTCCGCTCTGAGCGCATCCGGGTCGGTTATCGTTCGGTCGGTCTCCTTGGTTAACTCGTGTCGCTCGATGATTTCGTCGCGGCGTTCCGACGGCATCTCGGCGAGGATGGCCTTTCCGAGAGAGGTGGAATGCATGGGCATCCGGTTGCCAACCTTCGACGCGGTTTCGACGGCGACGTTTCCCCGCACCTTTGCGAGATACACGACGCAACCCTGCTCTTCGGTCCCGAAGTGGACGACCTCGCCGGTGGCTTCAGCGAGTTGCGCGAGTTCTTCCTTGACGATGGTGTGGTCCGCGGTGTAGTTTTTCACTTCCTCAGCGATCTGGAGGAACCGAAGGCTCAGCCGGTACGTGTGGTCGTCTTTTACGACGAAGCCCTCGCTTCGAAGCGTCGCCAGATGCCCGTGAACGGCGCTCTTGGCAAAATCGAGTTCGTCGGCGATTTCTGTCACGCCGGCACCCTCGGTCTCGCGGAGAACGCCGATAATACGACACGCATTTTCCAATGTCCCGATTGTTCTTGAGCTGCTACGCCCCATACTGACAGCGTTTACCGTCGAACATCATAACAGTTGTTCTTCAAGAAAGAACGGATAGAGAGGCGAACAGACCGTTCTCGGTGGAACCGATGAGCAGCGGCGCGGATGAGGAGACACGATATGATTTGCCAGTAGAACTGTGGATTGTCGGCAAAAACCGTTCGTGAGAAAAGAATTGGCTGTTTCAAGCGTTCTACACCCATAGTTCGGTGTCCACTCACAGGAGAGAAGTGGAATCTCGATAGAGACCCGATGAGGATTACAAAAATATGTTTGTAATTGAAGGCTCTCCATTATCAGTTACTCCGACACGAAAGAGAGCCACGATAGACATTTACACGCATTTATCAGGCGGACCAGGATTTTTGTTCGTCAAGAAAGAACACTAGTAGAAGGCCGGTGAATCCACTCATAGTGGAACACAGCAAACAGGCGATGAATCACAAATCGAGATCGTCCAAAGGACCACATTCAGAGGACTCGGGTCCGGACGAGTACCGCCAAGCAGCATCGGGCAGCGGGATTGCCGTTTCGGACGCACGTGCGAAAACAAATTGTATGCAATAAAATCGTAGTTTTATCGAGATACCAAATTTTAATACCCTACAATATCATCATTTATCCGTATGATACCAGATGGCAAGCTGTCCCGCCGCAAACTGCTAAGTCTAACAAGCGCTGCAGGTGTGACAGCCATCGGGGGTTGTCTCGGTGGCGCGAGCTCGGGGAACAGCGGAAACGGAGGTAGTTCGGGCAACGGCGGGAACGGGTCTACGCCGGGACCGGCGGGGACACTCGGTGAGTGGAGTCTCGACATCAACGCGCCCAGTCCGGTTGTGGAGCGAATCACCGGCGAGGAGTGGACACCGCCGGAGTACGACGAGAACGAGGTGGCGTCGAGTATCGAGCGGATGAACCTCGGTTCGATGAAGAACGACCCGGCCACGGAGTGGTTCTCGGACAAGTTCACAGAGCAGGTTGGTATCGAGACGACGCCGGTAACGGTACCGTCGACGAACGCCGTGTCGAAGATGCGGACGCTGCTTTCGGCCGGTTCGAAGAACCCGGTCCTCATGCAGATCTCGCAGGAGTTCTTCATGGACTTCGTCGCGGAAGGATGGCTAGAACCGGTCGACGAGCTGTGGGACGATAGTGCGTACGGCCTGTTCCCGCCTTACTTCAAGGACCAGCTGACCACGGGTATCGACCCGTCGCTCGAAGGCGAACACACCTACATCGGCGTCGCGCTGAGCGAGGCACACTGGTTCAACTACAGTCCGAAAGTGCTCAAGGAGCTCGGGTTCGAGGGAGACTTTTTGGAGGAGTCGACCTGGGAAGACGTCCGAGAAGTCTGCGAAGAGGCGAGTTCGCACAGTGAGGATTACTTCGGCTTCGCGTGGTGGGGGAAGGGCAACCGCTACCCCATCTACCCGTGGCTCCTGATGACGTGGTCGCGAGGAGGAAGCTTCGTGCAGGACGACGGAACGGTCGTCGTGAACTCCGACGAGGCGGTCGCAGCCCTCGAGTGGCAGCGCACGCTCATCGACGAGGAACTGGTCCCCAACGTGGCCCAGTACGGGGAGGGCGGACTCGCCGACCTCTTCCTCAGCGGGAAGCTCGCGGGCTACGTCGGCAAGCCGGGGATGATGCAACTCGCCTACGAGGAGTGGGGCGACGACACCGACAAGTACGACGTCGCACTGCCCCCGAAATCCGCCGGGAACGAGCGAGTCAGCTACATGAACACCGACTTCCTTGCGGTCAATCGGGCCGCACCACCGGAGGCGAAGCGGGCCGCAATGGTGTACATGGACGGCTCTCGGAGCGCGGTTGCGAGCGCCCAAGAGTACGACATGGAAGGGAACTACCCGGCGAACAAAGAGGCGTGGAACACCGAGATTCTGGCCGACGCACGTCACGGCGAAAAGGCCCGCCGGAACGCCGAAATCGCCAAGGTCGAACTGTGGCCGAAGCAGATTCAGACGTACGACGCGCTGATCAGTCAACTCCAGAGCGTCTGGCTCCAGGACAAGACCGCCCAAGCGGCTCTGGACGAAGCCCAGTCGAAAATCGACGGAATCTTGGAGCAAAACTAAGGAATGTTAGCCGAAGACGAGACCCAGTCGTAGCTCACTAACCGAGGACGTGACCTGCCGCGTCTGCCCCAACATCACGGACCCGCGTAGTCAGTCATGACCAGCCACACGGTACGAACGTCGCGGTAACTCGTTCTCTTCGGTCTCGTCTTCTCCAGTTCGAAAACGGACAGCGACGGCGACGGTTACCAGCGCGGCTTGTTCGGAAGCCAGTCGGACCGGCCCACGGAGCTTTCGCCGGCGGCGTATTCGGCAGCCATCGAACTGACGTCGGAGTACGCCAACGGGTCCGTCTCCTCGTAGCGCTCCGCTAGTCGTTCGAGTTTCGACTCGTCGAGGTCGACGCCCAATCCGGGGGCGTCAGGAACCGGAATCGAACCGTCTTCGAACGTGAACGGCGTCGAAACGACATCGTCTACCATCCACGGATAGTGCGTGTCGGGGGCGTACTGCAGGTTCGACATGGCCGCCGCGACGTGTGTCATCGCGGCCATACTCACACCCAGATGTGAGTTCGAGTGCATCCCGACACTGAGGTCGAACGTCTCGGCGACATCGTCGAGACGGACGTTTCCGGTCAGACCGCTCCAGTAGTGATGGTCGCTCAAGATGACGTCCACCGCATCAGTCCGGACCGCCGGCGCAATCTGGTCGAAGTCGACCACGAACATGTTGGTCGCCACCGGCAGCGAGGTGTTACGCTTCAACCGGGCGTGGGCGTTCATCGTCGGGACCGGGTCTTCGAGGAACTGAACCCGGAGGTCCGAACGCTCGAGTTCGCGGGCGACGCGTGAGGCCGTTTCGACGCTCCACGCGCCGTTCGGGTCGATACGAAACGGGGTCTCCGAGCCGAACTCATCAGCTAACCGTTTCAACGTGCGAACCTCCTCGTCGGGCTCTAACACGCCGCCTTTCAGCTTGAGGGTCGAAAAGCCGTGGCGGTCCACGAACGCCCGCGCCTCTTCGACCATCGTTTCCGGCGAATCGACAGCGTGGGGAGCGATATGCGACTCGTCGGGGGCCTCAGTTTCGTACTTGTAAAAGAGGTATCCGGAGTACTCGACTTCGTCGCGGACCTTCCCGCCGAGGAGATTGTACACCGGTTCGCCGACTTCCTTGCCGATGATGTCTAACAGCGCGGTGTCCAGCGCGCCGTAGGTCATGGGGTCCTGAAGCCGGAGTTCGAGCGGTTTCCGAGCGTGAGGGTTCATTCCCTCGACGAGACTTCGGGCGCGCTCAAGTGCGTCGATGATTTTCTGGTCGCCGTACGTCTCGCCAATCCCGACTTGTCCGTCAGCGGTCGTGAGTCGAATGATGGTCCGTGCGGCGACGTTCGTGTGTGCGCCCCAGGAGTTCCGAAGCGGGGGTTCGGTGTGTGCAACCGGGATGACTTCGAGGTCGGTGATACGTCGTTCGTTCGAAGGCGTGTCGCGTGTGGGTGAGCTCATGTATCTGATCTTCTCGGTGTCTACCCGCGGAGTGGGTGTCCGTCTCAACGCGTAGTCGAGGTTTATGACCCGAACGCGGATAAACAGGATAGGAAGACCGATTACTTAGTTTTTGTTCGGGGTATCGCCGCTTGGCGCAACTGTTACACGGGGTGCCGACTGAACGCCCGGTTCTACCCGAATATTTATGTTAGGTGCTGTTGCGGACTAGGTATGGATATTCGCGACATCCAGGCGTACGCAGTATCATCGCCGATCGATCCGCCGCAGGAACGCCAGTTCCACGGTGGAATGCGACGGCTCAACAAGCGAGACGTCGTCATCATCGTCGTCGACACCGCCGACGGGGAACGTGGCTTCGCGACGGCCGGGGCCAGTAGCTCGGCGATGCGGGAGTACTTCGAGGGAGATTCGCAGGGGACGTTCGCCGACGTGGTGAACGAGAGCATCGCCGACCAACTCATCGGAGAGACCGTCGAAGAACCGGCCGACGTGCAATCGCTCGTTCGGGAACTGCCGCTTCCGGAGCGGGCGAAGACCGAAGCGGCCTCGGCGCTCGACGTCGCGCTCCACGATATTCGTGGCAAGGAACTCGGCGCGCCGGTGTACGAGCTACTCGCGGACCAGTACGACGACCACGACGGCGCCGCGCCGACAGACATCCCGCTTTACGCGAGCGCCGGGATGTACATGGAACCGGAGGGGTACGTCCAGCAGGCGAAGACGATTGAGGAACTCGGGTTCTTCGGCTACAAATACCGGCCCGGAATCGGCCCCGACGAGGACCGGCGGACGGTCTCGCTCCTCGCCGACGCCCTCGACGACACCGAGATAATGCTCGACGTGCACACGTGGTGGAAACTCGAAGACGGGTACGACGAGGAGACGGTTCGGGACCTCGTGAAGCACGCCGGAACACAGGGTGCGTACTGGGTCGAAGAGCCGCTCGAGCCGGAAGACTACGAGGGGTACGTCGAGATGGCGAAGCAAGGAGTTCCGCTCGCCGGCGGCGAGAGCGAATCCACGGATGGACTGGTGAAACTCGGAGAGACCGGTGCAGTCGACTTCCTCCAAGGCGACGTCCGGCACCACAGAGGTTTCAGCGGCTGTCAAGCGGCTATCGAACTCAGTCGAGGCCGGGAGATGGAGTTCGTCCCGCACAATTTCGGAACGTGGTTCGGACTGATTGCAAACGCGCACTTGGTCGCGTCGGCACCCGAGGTCCGACTGCTCGAATATCCGGTCTTCGAGAACGATCCCGTGCTGTCTGCCGAGCACGACCCCGGAATGTACCAAAACGACGTCGCGTTCGACATCATCGAAGGACAACCCGATATCGAAGACGGGCGACTCTCGCTGTCGGACGACCCCGGCCTCGGAATCGAGATAGACTTGGATGTCGTCGAAAAATACCCCTTCCAAGACGGTCCGTGGACCGAGTTCCACTACCACGACGAGGACGAGGCGGTCCCAGAATAAGAATCGACGAACACTTTGTGCGACGCTGACGCGGCGTCGCAACCTCGGTTTCTCGACACCGGTGCAGACAGTGTGTTGGTCTCGAACCTGTCCGATGATGAATTGTTAACAAAAGATATAATAGGGAACGGTAGAGATTAGCACGCAGATGGCTTCGAGAAGTACTACTAAAGACATCCGTGAAGGGTTCGGCCTCTTCAGCGGGGACGAAACAGGAGACGTTGGACCGATACGGGAGTGGATCAACGACAAGTTCATGTTTGTCGTTCTCACGCCTCCGCTCGCGCTGCTCGGGGCGATCGTGCTCCTCCCGACGAGTTACCTGGTGTGGACCAGTACTCACATCACTAACCAGTACCGTCCGGACGAGTTCATCGGATTAGAGAACTTCATTCAGGTGTTCCAAGATCCGATGTTCTACTTATCTCTGCAGCATTCGGTCATGTACGTGTTGGGGTCCGTGACGGTCGCGTTCCTCCTCGGGCTGACCGCCGCACTCGCCATCAACCAAGTGATGTCGAAGCGGGTCCGAAGTACGTTTACCGTACTCATCCTGCTCGCATGGGCCGTTCCCCTCGTCGTGACAGGGCTCATCTGGCGGTTCATGCTACACGCGGACTACGGTATCGTGAACGGCATCTTCATGCAATTGGGGCTTATCTCCGAGAACCTCGGGTTCATTACCGACCCGACGCTGGCGTTCGTCTCTATCATCGTAGTCGACGCCTGGGCACGCGCACCGTTCGCGTCGATTCTCCTCTTGGCGGGGCTCCAAACGATACCCGAAGACCTCTACGAAGCGGCGAAGGTCGACGGTGCGAACTTCCTGCAGCAGTTCCGGGACATCACGCTTCCGCACCTCAAGCCGCAGGCGGCGATTGCCCTGCTCATCATGTCTATGTTCGCGTTCCGCACGTTCTCCATCGTCTTCGCGATGACCGGTGGAGGCCCCGCGAACTCAACTCGCGTGCTCGCGACGTACATCTACAGCGTCGGAATTACGCAGTCTCGACTCGGCTACGCGTCAGCCCTCTCGATAATCATGATTATCATCACGCTGATATTCGTGAGTATCTACGTCCTGCAAGTCCAAGAGGACGCCCTCGAAACAGCATAACCAACAATGTCAATGAAAGAGTCACTCACAAGTTCGAACCGCCAATACGAGATCATCCAACAGATCGGTCGGTTCATAACGGGGAAGTACGCCGTCACGGCGGTGCTCTCGGCCCTCGTCCTGTATTTCACGTTCCCGGTCTACTGGACCTTCGTCTCCAGTATCAAGACGATGGGCGGGATTCACGCGTTCCCGCCGAACTTCATCCCCGTAGAGGTCATAGACCCAATCTGGAAGAACTACACCGACCTGTGGTTCCAACGGGCGTTCAACATGTTCACGCTCAACAGCCTCGTCGTCGCGATTGTAACGACGGTGCTGGTCGTGAGTTTCGGGACGCTCGCAGGGTACGGGTTTTCGAGATTCCGCTTCCCGTACGACGACTACGTGTTCATCGGTATCCTCGGCGCTCGTCTGCTCCCACCGATCGGCATGCTCGTCCCGTTCTACCGACTGTTCAGCATCGGTGAGCTCATCGACACCCGAATCGCGCTCATCATGGTCTACACCTACATGAACCTGCCACTTGTCGTGTGGCTGATGCGGAACTACTTCGTCTCGATTCCGGCGGACCTAGACGAGGCCGCGTACATCGACGGAGCGACCCGGTTCCAGACGTTCAAGGACATCATCCTGCCGCTGGCGAAACCGGGCGTCGCCGCCTGCGCGATTCTCACGTTCCTGTTCTCGTGGCGTGAGTTCCTGTTCGCGTTCGTCCTGACGTTCACCGAGGCCTCGAAGACGATTCCCGTGGGGGCGATGATGATGCTCGAAGACGTGGTCATCCTCTGGAACTACCTCGCGGCTGCGGGCTTCATCGCGATGCTCCCCGCACTGCTGTTCGTCATCCTGTTCCAGCGGCACATCGTCAGCGGACTCACGGCCGGTGCAATTAAAGGATAGATACGAGAACAAACAACGCAAGCCAGACAAGTACACGCAGACACACCCACAACAATGAGTAAAACAGACACGCTAGAAGTCGACCAGACGAGTGAGAGCATCAACCGCAGTGAGACGTTCCTGAAGATAGACGGCCTGACGAAGGTGTACGACGACGGCGGAAGCGGTGTCGTTGCCGTCGACGACATGAACATCAACATCAAAGAGGGTGAGTTCATCGTCTTCGTCGGACCGTCTGGCTGCGGGAAGTCGACGACGCTCCGTTCCGTGGCCGGCCTCGAAGAGATCACCGAAGGACAGATCGTCATAAACGGCGAGAACGTGGAGGGCCAGCCACCGCGTCAGCGTGACATCGCGATGGTGTTCCAGTCGTACGCACTGTACCCGCACATGACCGTGCGCGAGAACATGGAATACCCGCTGAAAGTTCGCGGCGTCCCCAAAGAAGAGCGTGAACGGCGAGTCGAAGAGAGCGCCGCCCTGCTCGAGATACCAGAGCTCCTCGACCGCCAGCCGAAAGACCTCTCCGGTGGACAGCAACAGCGCGTCGCGCTCGGGCGGGCAATCGTCCGCGAGCCTCGCGTCTTCCTGTTCGACGAGCCGCTATCGAATCTCGACGCGAAGCTCCGCGTCCAGATGCGGACGGAGCTCAACAAGCTTCACAACAAGATCGGCAAAACGTCGATTTACGTGACCCACGACCAAGCCGAAGCGATGACCCTGAGCGACCGCGTCGTCGTCATGAACGACGGGGAGGTCCAACAAATCGCACCGCCGCAGCAGGTGTACGACCAGCCGGCGAACGAGTTCGTAGGCGGGTTCATGGGGAGTCCATCGATGAACTTCTTCGATGCGACGGTCAACACCGAAACCGAGGAGATAACCACGGACGCGTTTACGATTCCGCTTCCGGAGTGGATGCAAGAAGAACTCGACCGGACGGGCGAATTCGATGCACGCTTTGGCGTCCGACCCGAAGACATCACCGTCGATAGGCAGAAAGCCGGCGAGACCGATACGAGTCACACGACCGTGGACGTCGTCGTCGTCGAGGAGATGGGATCGAATTTCTTCCTGACCGTGGAAAACAACAACGTCGAGTACAAGGCCATCGTCGAGCCGGACGCCAACATCGAGCGCGGCGATGCGTTGCACCTTGACTTCAATCTCGATAAGTGTCACCTGTTCGATGCGGCGACGGGAGATACGCTCGTCTACGAGATACAGCGGTAAGTCGCCACCCCTCCAGCCGTCTATTTTCACGTTTGCGTTCCTCTCGGAGCGACCGGTAACGGCCACACGGACCAACCAGAGGTCGTGTACCGAGAAGGCCACGGGGTCACGACCCATACCCAGCAAGGGAACGCGAACTTGGTAGTCGCTCACCGAGGCGGGAACAGCGGCGTCAAAACCGCTGAATTCGGGGGTCACGCGACAAAGAGAGCGAGACGTGCTTCGTCTTAGCGGGATATCGTTCCCCCAAGAGGAATCGTTCTTCGGTCGAGTATAACTGTAGACCGGATAGGGGCGTTTCCAAGAGCAATAATTACACTACTACAGGTGTAATTCACGAGGAGAGATATTGAGATATACATGCAATGTAAATTCAAATTCTGAGCGCGAGAATTAAATAGTGATAGACGATACTGTAAGGGGGAAACGGCTTCGGGAGTTCCCGTCTCGGGAACGCATCGCGGTTCGAGGAGTAAGAGCACTGAGAGTCACGTCAGATGTCGTTCACCGCCGCAGAACGAAAATCGCTCCATTGTTTCGGGACGGGCAGTAGCCTCGTCGCTATGGAAATTCTTCGGTGCGGTCCACCCCGGAATCGAGCGTCGTGAATTGAGAAGGTGACAGATTCAAATGTATATTTGGAATATGATAGTTTTCCAAATTGATGCGGAGAGCTACGACGTACTCGCAGTCGGGTTCCACCGTGAGGCGACGGCACGCACCACCCACCCGCCGACTCGCCCACAGCCCAGACCGAACAGGGAGGCGAGACAGAGAACGGCTCCGGCGGCGAGTGCGAAGAACGCGACTCTGGACAGCGGCCACGCCGCCGTTGTTCCCGTCGTCACCGCGAATATGACCAGTTCTAGAACGCCGCCGAGAAAGCCGGCGCGAAGTCCGGCGGCGTCCGGGTCCGTCGAGCGGACTGCGGCGACAGCCCCCGCAATGAACGCGCCGAATATCATCATGCCGGCACCGACGGTCGACTCCGATTCTGGGAGCCAGTTGACAACCGCGATAACGGGGAGCGAGGCAATCACACCGATGAGCGCGGCGTTCCATGCTGGGGAGAAGGGCCTGAATCGGGGAGTCGAGACCATCGTCGCGTATGTAAGATAGCTAATAATTCATATAGCTTGGCAGGGTTGGATCTCGAGGGGAGGAGTTTCGAATCCGATTCCGAGTCGCTCGTGTGCCGATTCGTAGACAGCGAGCCTACCGAGTCAACGGATCCAGACAGTATTATCTGAAATAGTATAGGAAGTTGATTTCTAAATTTCTCTTATGTGTGTTGGTGACGTTGTCAGCCCCGACGGAAGAGATACTACCATCCCCGGAGAACGTGTTCTATGGCAGACAGTACAGAAGTCGACGAGCTGGTTGTCACGGAGCTTTCCGACACGAACTCGACGGCGCTCGAAGCCGGCCGCACGGAGTCGGTCGACCTAAGCGACGTGGCGGTCACGCGAGCGACGCTGGAGCCGGAGTGGGGAACCGACAGCGACCGCGGGAGCGTGGAGCCAGACTACTGCCAGAACGCCCACGACATCTACGTCGTCTCCGGGACGCTCGGCCTCGAACTGGACGACGGGACGCAGACGGAGATTACTGCCGGCTGTGCCGCGACTATCCCACCGGGACACCGCGGCTGGACGGTCGGAGACGAGCGACTCGTCTATCTGGAGTTCGACCCGAGCGAATAACCGTGACTACCATACCGTCGGTCCGCGTAACGGTCCGACGAGATGTCCCGATTCGTGGCGGCCGCGTGCCAGCTAGACTCGCGAGACGACAAGGCGGCGAACGTGGAGCGGGCGCTCGGCCTCCTCGACGAGGCCGCGGCCGACGGCGCTGACTTCGTGGCGTTCCCGGAGATGACGACCTTCATCGGCCCGGAAGAGCGGTTCGACGAGGTCGCGGAGTCGCTCGACGGGCCCACGATACAGCGGCTTTTCCGAGAAGGCCCGCGAGCACGGCGTTTTCGTCCACACGGGGAGCTTCTTCGAGCGGATTCCGAACAGCGACCGGGTGTACAACACGTCGGCGCTCATCGGCCCGGGCGGTGAGGTGCTCGACACCTATCGGAAGGTCCACCTGTTCGACATCGAACTCGACGGGAGCGTCGAACACCGGGAATCGGACTACGTCGCCCCCGGCGACCGGACGGTAACGGTCGATACCGACCTCGCGACGTTCGGCCTCTCTATCTGCTACGACCTCCGGTTTCCGGGACTCTACCGAACGATGGCGCAGTCCGGCGCGAACGTCCTTCTCGTCCCCGCGGCGTTCACGATGCACACCGGAAAAGACCACTGGGAGCCGCTGCTTCGCGCCCGCGCAATCGAGAATCAGGCGTACGTCATCGCGCCCGGGCAAATCGGCGACAAGCCGTCGTGGGTCGAGACCTACGGCCGCACGCTCGTCGTCGACCCGTGGGGGAACGTGATTTCGAAGGCGCGGGACCGCGAGGAAGTCGTCACGGCGAGCATTGACCTGTCGCACCTGGACGATATCCGCCGCGACATGCAGACGCTCCAGCACGCGCGTCCGGACGTGTACGAGCGGTCGGACGAGTGAGTAGGGGGAAGTGAATGAGCGACGCGGTGACGATTCGTGACACCAGTCGAGATAGCTCCGTCGAGAACTCCGTTCCTGTGAGGTCAGTCAATCAAATCTTCCGGTGCAACAGCGCCGTGATCGAGCAGTTCCCCGTCGAAGGTGACCATAGTCGCATCAACGTCGTTCGCTAATGCTAGAAGTACACAATCTATTGTATAGAGCAGATTGTCTCGCTGTAATTCATACGCCGCAATCTGGTCGCTGATTTCGGGCGCGTAGATGTCCACACTACCGTAGATATCCGACAACACCGACTCGACGCGGGACTGCTCAACGCGCTTCTTCTTCGTCATTACTGACCGAATTCCCATGAGATTCAGAATGGAGGTACAGAACTCGTGGTTTTCGTTGAGTAACTGTGTCGCAATCTCACCACGACCCGGTTCATCAGTCAAACTAGCAATAAAGACATTTGTATCGACGAAGACTTTCATTCTCGGCTTCGTTCGTCACGTACCGCTTCAACGGAATCAACTTCAACATCTGCAAGTCGACCTGAAAGTAGGTCGCCGAGTCGAGCCTGAGGCTCGTCATCTTCGGGCGATTCGTCGGTCCAATTCGGCGGCGTTGCGTAGCTACCCATTGCCGGTAATTACAGACGTGCCTGTAAATCGCTTTCTCTATTCAGAATTTCACTCCGCTAAATGCACTAAGACAGGTGTCGGTTTGCTGAACACCCTCCACCTGGGTCACACAGTTCTGTCAGGTACTAATGAGTGCGACAGACGCCGTACGAGCGCCGATGACTACAACGACGCCCGGCCCGATTAGCTCCCGCCGAGGACGCGCTTGAACAGCGTGAACGTGAGCAGGGTGAAGAACAGCCCGTTCAACATCCCCTGACTCGCTGCGAGCACGCGCGCCGCCGGCCCGAGCGGGTTGATGTCGCCGTAGCCGACCGTGCTGAAACTGATGTAGCTGTAGTAGACGTTGTCGAAGAGCACCTCCATCGTCGTCTTGTCGACCGCGGCGGGGTCGAAGACGCTCCCCGCCTGCGTCAGGAACGGCCCGCCGAGGGCGTAACACAGCCCGAACAGCGCCGGGAGGAGGAACGTGAACGCCGCGATTCGCGGGAGGCGGTTGCCGTAGCCGCAGGTGACCTGCATGAGCGTGTTCAGCCCCACGCTGGCGACCTTCTTGCCACGAGCCCACGTGTTCAGCGAGTACTCGTTGAGGATGATGTCGAAGTTCTTCTGTCGGTTGTAGTAGTAGCGCTTGAACTCGAACTCGCGGCTCGCGGGGGTGTCGCCGACGGCGTTGGCGCTGTCCTGCGCCTTCCGGTAGGTTTCTTCGATGATATCGGGCGTCAGTTCGACGGCCGAACTGGCCGGTCGCGCCGTTTGCCGACGAAGTCGTGGATAGTCCAGTCGTTGCGTTCGAGATAGCCGTGGTGGTCGCTGAAGTCGAAGCGGTCGAACTCGGTGAGACAGAAGCGGAAGTGGTCCAGAAGCTGGTGTTCGTTGCCGTCGCCCTCCAGCGTCAGGTCGCCGATGGTCGCGCGGGTGAGGTCGTACGGCGTCGGCTCGCCGGAGCCCTGCGAAATCGTGCCGCCTGAGAGCGTCGCGTCGGTGAAGTCGAGGTAGGTGTCGCGGTCACCGACGAGCACGCGGAAGCGCGCCGTCTCGAAGTCCGACTGCCGGAAGTCCGCCCGGTCGTGGAACGTCGTCTCCCAGAACGACGCGCTCGTGAAGTTCGCCGCCTCGAACTCCGCGCCGGCCTCGAAGGTCGCCTCGTTGAACGAGGCGTTCGCTTCGAGGTGTTGCAGTTCGCCCTCGAAGAACGTCCCGCGGAACGAGGCCGGACCGTGGAACGTGGCGGTCTTGAAGCTCACGTCCTCTTCGAACCGCGCCTCGCCGAACCGGGCGTTAGACTTCGAACTCGACCGCCTCGAACGAGGCGTCACAGCCGAACGTCGCCTCCTCGGCGACGACGGCGTCGCGGAACTCACTCTCGTCGAAGTTCGCTTGCCCGCCGAACGACGAAAGAGAGAGGTCGAACGCGCCGTCGACCCGGAGGCGGTAGCAGTCGGTGCGGGCGGTGAACGTCGCGCGGTCGAAGCTGACCGCGTCCTTGAACACGGCGTCTTTGAAGTCCGAATAGCGGAAGCGCGCGAGTTTGTAATCGGCTTCGCCCTCGAACGTCGCGCCCTCGAACGTCACGTCGTCGTGAATCGTCCGGCTCCCGCCGTTGAACTCGACGCCGCGGAACTCGGCCAACTGCATGAACCGGGCGTCGGCGAAGCTCGCGTCGTCGTCGAACCGCGCCTCGTCGAAGTCGGCCATCTCGTCGAAGCGGACGCCGTCGAACCGCGCGTCACCCTCGAACTCGACGTGTTCGAAGTCCGAACCCGCGGAGAACCGCGCCCCCTCGAACGTCACGTAGTCGAAGATGGCCTGTCTGAAACTCGCGTCGTCGCGGAACGTCGCGTTCGCGAAGGTGATGTTGTCGTCGAGGACGTGGCTGCTCCCGCTGGTCTCGACGTTGCGGAAGCGTGCCGTGCCGTGGAACGTCGCGTCTGCGAAACTGGTGTCGCCCTGGAACACCGTCTCGTCGCAGCGGACCTCGCCGCGGAAGGTCGCCCCGGAGAAGCGAACGTCCTGTTCGAACGTCGCCTCGTTGGTCGTCACCGCGCCGGTCACGGTGACCTCCCGGGCGTCCACGTCGCCGGTGACGACCGCCTCGTCGAGTTTGAGGCGGTCGACCGTCGCCTCGCGGAGAATCAACCCCTGGTCGAGGCGGCCGTGGGTGAGGTCTAACCCGTCGATGTCGGCGTGCTGGAAGTTGAGAACGTGGTTCGTCGCGCCGTTGATGTCCTGATAGGTGAGCGAGAGGTGTGGGAGGTCCGCGCCGACGTACTCGTTGACGCGGGTGTCGGGCGACTGGAGGTTCGCCCGGAGTTCGCCGACGATGTCGTCGCCGGTCACGTCGAGCGAGGCGCGCTCGTCGCGGCTCATGTGGAACACGCAGAACTCGCTTTCGGGGGTGGGCTTCGTGCGGACACTCCCACGTCGTCTGGAGGTGGGCGTCGGTCTGGACCGACGGGTCGAACGTGTACCGGCACGATGAGGAGGACAGCAACGCCGGCGTGGACTCATTTCTCGACATGGGTGGGGAGGGGTGGACGGGTGTGCCGGGGACAGCGGGTGTGGCGGATACGGTTGCGGGTGCGGACCCGGCGGGTGCGTTCGGTCGTCGGGGCGACGTTCGAACGCGCGGACAGTCGTATGTGCAACATTGTCTGGTGTTTTGATATATATCTTCGGACCGTCGCCGGCGTCAGTCGAATATCTCGCGGCGCTCGGACGCCGAGAGTTCGGCGTGAATCGCGTTGGGCGAGCAGTGTTCGCACTCGCGGGCGGGATTGGTGCTCTGCTCGAAGGTCCAAAGCGGCCAGCCGAAGAGGAAGAAGGCCTCCATCTGGTGGCGCTCGATGATGGCCTCGGCGGGCTTGCCGCAGTTCGGACACCACTCGTCGCCGTTGGCCGGCTCTTGGAACGTCACCTTCCGGCGGCCGAACCCGGCGTTCGAGTAGGCCTCGCTTCTGGACATCTCGACGAGGTCCTCGGCTGGGTATGGGTCGGCGTCGACCGCGTTGTCGAAGCCGGTGTCGGTCTCGACGCTCGACGCGAGATACGGCCCGACACTGACGGTGTTGTCGTAACCGACGAAGTGAACCGAGACCGCCGCGCCCCGGCCCTCGACTCGTACCTCGTGCCCGTGGCCGACGAGGTAGAGCTCCACGTCGGAGTTGACCTTCGTGAGGTCGATGTCGTGGGCCATGCCGACCGCGTAGACGCCGGTGTCGGGGTCGGTCGCGCTCCCCGACTGCTTCCAGCCGAAGGTGGACACGTCGTAGTCATCGGGGGCGGCGACGGGCGTCGCCTCGCCCGCGTAGACGTTCTCAGCGCCGGGCGCGGAGACCGCGCCGTCGGCGGCGTCGGCCGCGATGAACACGTCTTCGGCGTCGCCGAGGAGCACGTCGCCGTCGACCGACTGGACGTAGCCGTCTTCGAGGCTGCCGCGAATCTCGGTCTCGACGGCCGCGTCGCCAGCCGTCCCGTCACCGACGGCCGCGTCGTCGGTCACCGGCGCGTGGGTGAAGACGTACTCGGCATTCTGCACGGTGAGGTCGCCGGCGACGCTCGCGCCGCCGACAAACACGTCCGCGGGGTCGTGGAGTTCGACCGGAGGTCGTTCGGAGCCGTTGAGCGTCACGTCGCCGTCGTAGGTGGTGCCGTTTCGGGTCATCGTTGGGTCTGTCGTTCGGGTGTCATCGCTGGGCCTCTCGTTTGGGGGTCATCGTCGTCTCGGTGTACAGCGCGAGGTCGCACTCCGGGTAGGTGTGGTACGTCTCGTAGCCGCCGTCGCCGACGCGGATGGTGGTCCACGCGTCCGGGTCGAACCGATAGGCGACCGTCGCGTCGTCCGGCCCGGGGAAGTCGCCGAGCGGCCGACCCTCGACGACCGTTCGGGCGTCGAGTCGGTCGCTCTCGAAGCTGAACTCGCGTTCCGCGCCGACGGAAAGCGGCGTCTCGTGCGTCCGTTCGTGCGGCAGCGGCTTGCACGAACACAGCTCGTGGAAATCGAGCGCCGGCAGGCCGACGTAGTGGGATTCGCCGATGACGGTGAGGACCGCCGGCTCGCCCGCGAGCGTCGCCGGGGCGACCGTCTTCACGTCGACGGTCGTCAGGTCCGGCACGTCGGCGCTGTAGCCGAAGTACAGTTCCGTTGGTGTCTCGACCGGCGGAGACGGGTCGGAGCCGGCGGGCGGTTCGGTGGTGGAAGGTGGTTGGGAGGGCATGGGAGATCAGGTGTCGACGAGGATGTCGTAGTTCGGGTGGAAGATGGAGTTCTGGCGGACGCCGCGGTAGTGCGGGACCGTGTGCCACTCGGCAGAGTCGTAGTGCTCCTCGCGGGCGCGGACGTACCGCGTCGCGCCGTCGCCGGTGAGCCGGGGGCGGTCGCCGGGCGCGAGCACGTAGAACTGCTCGACGCGCTCGGTCTCGCCGTCGTCGTCGAGGTCCTCGCGAACCCAGTACGAAAGCTCTTGGGTGAAGCCCGCTGCCCCGACGGTGTTGACGAACGCCTTGTGGTGTTCGGGGTAGGCGTCGGGCGAGTAGCCCCACGTCACCGCGACGCCGTCCTCGGAGAGGTGGGTCCGGACGGAGCGGTAGAACTCGGTCGAGTAGAGCGTGAGCAGGTCGTCGTCGGTCGCGCCGGGGACGTCGAGCAACACGAGGTCGTACGTCTCGTTCGTCTCCTGAAGGTAGCGGTAGCCATCGGCGACCGTCGTGTTCAGCCGGTCGTACTCGTAGGCGTCGTCGTGCCAGCGGCGGAAGAACGGGTCCGTCTTCGCGTCGCGCATGAACTCGCCGTCGAGGTCGACGTGGTCGACGGTGACGCCGTACTCCCGCAGGTGGTCGATGGCGATCCAGTCGCCGCCGCCGACGACGAGCACCTTCGTCTCGGGGCCGGGTTCGAGTACCCAAGGCTAGCGACATCGGCACGTCGACCAACCCCCGATGGTAGCTGTCGGCCCAGCTCTCGCAGAGTTGGACGGCCGCGCCGAGGCGGAGACACTGCTCGGTTCGCCCGTCGAAGTACGGGTTCGGACCGGTACCGGTCCACGTGCGGTCGTACCGGATGACGTGCTGGTAGGCGGTCGTCTCCTGTGAGGTGACCGTCGCGCGCATCGCGCCCGGCGAATACTCGTTTTCGATCTGCTCGTTCGAGATAGAGCTGTGACAGTCGCTCGTCGGCGACGTCGTGTTTGGCAGACGACGCCCGCGTAGGTCGCCGTCAGGAGCAGGCAGACGACGAGAAGCGTCTTCGAGACGCGGGCGGCCGAGAGCGAGCGGTCGTCTTGCGCGCTGGCGGTCGTGTTTCCGCCGGGTGCGGGGCTCGCGGACGACGCGTCGCCGCCGAGGGGCCACCACGACCAGTCGCCGAAGTGGGCGACGAAGACGAGCGCGGCGACCCCGTTGAGGAGCGCCAGCACGAATATCGTCGGGATGAGGCCGAGGCCCGGGTAGAGGACGCGGGCGTAGACGACGGCACCGGCGAGGCCGCCGACGTAGTCCATCGCGAGGATGACCGAGAGCCCGCTTCTGCGGCCCTCGGTCCGCTCGACGGTCCAGAGGGTGCCGACGGCGGCCACGACGAAATCGTGGATTCGGGTTCCGGCGTCCCGGAGCAACGAGGGCGTCGCCGACCCGTCGTCGTCGAGTTCGTCGAACATGCGGGTCAAAAGCGGGAGTTCGAACCCGGAGAGGAACCCGACGACGACGACCGGCAGGCGGGCGACGGTCCAGACGAGTTCCGCGGGCACGGCCTGCGGGATGCGGACGCTGTTGAGACCGACGATGAGCAGGAAGCCCGCGGGCGCGGCCGCGGCCAAGAGCACCTCGGTTCGGAAGAAGTTCCCGCCGAGGGTCGCGCCGTCGAGGTCGTCTGAGAGCGCCGCGCCGATGCCGAGGCTGAAGAAGTACAGGCCGACCGTGATGACGTACTGGGTCACCGTCCCGCCGTACATCACCGTCAACAGCTCCGAGTAGACGAACTCGTAGGCGAAGCTACAGAACGACACCACGAAGGTGAGCGTCAGGAGCGTCGCCGTGTCGGTTCGTGTGTCAGACATCGATAGAGGGCGAATCGGTCGCGGCGGACGCGGCGGTGTCGCCGTCGCGGCCGCCGCCGTCGTCGTTCGTCCCGCTCAGATGCGCGGGGAGACTTTCCACTCTTCCTCGATGGAGTACCCCGCGTCGCCGATGCCGTCGGTGACTTCGAGGTCGTAACACTCCCAGCGGAAGTCGTGGTTCACGTCGTCGCCGACGACGTGCGCGCCGACGCGGTACCAGCCGTCCTGTCCGAGCTGGCTGTCGTCGTCGATGTCGTACTCGACGGTGTCGTTCGGGTCCTGAATCTCCCGGTCCCACGGCACCGGGCCGGCGTCGGGCGCGTCGTCCCGCATCGCCGCGGTCGACCCGAGGTAGGCGACGCCGAGCGCGGCGACGCCGACCGGGAACCGGCTCACTTTCCCGGCGTTGTTCTCGTACCAGTCGTCGGCGTAGTCGCCGCCGTGGTACCACGCGTGGCCGTGGACCGTCCGCGGGGCGGAGGCGTAGCCGCCCGTGCCGCGG
>NZ_JPES01000090.1:0-26620 GCF_000730175.1 Haloferax sp. ATB1
GAGGAGCGCGAACTGCCGGTCATCATCCACACTCCGCACACCCAGAAGCCAGAGGGGACCGAGCGACTCGTGGAGATGATTCAGGACGAAGACGTGACCGAAGAGCGAATCGTCATCGACCACAACACCGAGAACACGGTCGACATCTCGCTGCAGACCGACTGTTGGCTCGGCTTCACCCTCTATCCCGGAAAGATAGACGCCGAGACGACCATCGACATCCTCGAGGAGTACGGCACCGACAAGATGCTGCTCAACAGCGCCGCCGACTGGGACCCCTCCGACCCGCTTGCGGTCCCGAAAGCCCGAGACAAGATGCTCGACCGCGGCTGGGACCGAGACGAGGTCCGGAAGGTCGTCTACGACAACCCCCGGGAGTTCTTCGGCCAGTCGCCGAACTTCCACTACGAGGTGTGACCGATGGAGTTCGGCTTCTCGATGAACGCGTTCCGGCAGCGAACCCTCACCGAAGGCGTCGAGGCGATAGCCGACGCCGGCTACGACGGCGTCGAAATCCTGCTCGACGACCCACATCTGTTTCCGGGGACGGCCGACGGCGACGACTTCGAACGCGTTCGGACACTCCTCGACGACTGCGGCATCGAAGTCAGCAACTGTAACGCGTTCATGCTCAGCGCCATCGAGCCCTCCGCGGAGAGCCGGGCGGCGACGTTTAACCGCGACACCGAGGCGTTTCACCACCCCTCGTTCGTCGAACTCGCCGCCGAGGACCGACAGGCGCGGGTCGAGCACACGAAACACGCGCTCGCCACGGCGGCCGCGCTCGGTTCGGGGAGTATCTCGATTCCGCCGGGCGGGCCCGTCCCCGAGCGCATGTCGCGGGCGGACGCGCTCGACGCGTTCATCTGGGGGCTCCGCGAGGTCGCCGATGTCGCGGAGACGCTCGGCGTCGACGTGCTGGTCGAACCCGAACCCCACCTGCTCATCGAGACCTCCGAGGACTTCCTCGACCTCGTCGACCGCGTGGACTCGCCCCGCATCGGCTGTAACTTCGACGCGGGACACTTCTACTCGGTCGGCGAGGACCCGGTCGAACTGGTGGAGACGCTCGCGCCCCACACGCCGCACTACCACCTCGAAGACATCCCAGGGGACAGAACGCACGAACACACCCAACTCGGTGAGGGGGCGATGGACATCGACGGCTTCCTCGAAGCGGTCGAAGCGACCGGCTACGACGGCTACGTCACCGTCGAACTGTACCCCTATCAGGAGACCGCGGCGGAGACGGCCCGAACCGCGATGGAGTACCTCGAAGCCCATGGGTGGGCCTGACCGCCTCGCTCGAACGCGAGCACCCGACCCAGCGACTGACCGACGATGAACCGAACGAACGCGGCACCCCCGACCGGCGGCCTTCGACGCTCGCTCGCGAGCCTCGCCAGACTCGTCCGCGTCCCGAACCTGTTCACCGCGCCGCCCGACGTCATCCTCGGAGCGGTGTTGGTCAGCGGCGGCCGCCCGTCGGTTCCGCTCTCGTCGCTCGCCGGCGTCGCGCTCGCCTCGGTGCTGTTGTACGCGGCGGGCACGACGCTCAACGACTACGCCGACGCCGACGAGGACGCACAGCACCGTCCGGAGCGCCCGATTCCGTCGGGAGACGTGTCGCGCACGCGAGCTCGGAACCTCGGCGTCGCGCTCCTCGGTGCCGGCGTGGTCGTCGCCGCGGTGGCCGGGGGACCGACCACCGGTGTCGTCGCCGCCGTCCTCGGCCTCCTCGTCGCGCTCTACGACGGCGCGCTCAAGGACACGCCACTCGGATTCGCGGCGATGGGTGGCTGTCGAGGTGCGAACGTCGCCCTCGGCATGGCGGTCGTCACGGGGTCGCCTTCGACTCCGACGCCCCCGACGTGGGTGTCCCTCGTGCCGGTCGTCGTCGCGCTCTACATCGCCGGCGTCACGTACATGGCCGAGTCGGAGACCGGCGCGGGCGACTCGGGGGCGGTGCTGGTCGGAATGGCCGGTGTCGGACTCGCCGTCGGTTCGGTGGTCGTGGCCGCCGTGGCGGTCGGTATCGGCCCGAGCCGACTCCGCGACGCTCGCCGTGGCCGGCGGACTCCTCGTCTGGTTCGCGGCGTGGACCGGCCGCGACCTCCTGACCGCCTACGCCGACCCCCGACCGGGCACCATCGGCCCCGCGGTCGGTACGTGCGTCCTCGGACTCGTCGTGCTGAACGCGGCGGTCGCCGGACTGCTGAGTCCCGCGTGGGGCGTCGTCGCGGCGGCGTTCGTCGTCCCCGCGGTCGGCCTGTCGACGGCGTTCGACGTGTCGTGAACTGACCCGGCGCGTCGACGACGGGGGCATCGCGCTCCGATCTCGAGACGTTGGCAGTACCAAAACAATTATTCATGTGTGACTGTACCACGACGTATGGTACAGTTAGCCTTCTCCACGAACGCGTACACGCGTTTCGACCTGCCGGAGGCAATCCGACGAATCGCCGATCACGGCTACGACGGGGTCGAGATACTGGCGGACGAACCGCACGCGTTCCTCGCCGACTTCGACGAGACGGACCGCGAGCGCGTCGTGGCCGCGCTGGACGAGACCGGACTCTCCGTGTCGAACATCAACGCGAACACGACGTGCGGTTACTACGACGACGCGCCGCCGTCGGCCTTTTTCGACCCGACGCTCATCTCGGGCGACGAGGAGGACCGCCGGTGGCGCATCGAGTACACGAAGGCGGCTCTCGACTTCGCCGCGCTGGTCGACGCGCCCGCGGCGTGCGTCGCAAGCGGGTCGGCGCTCCCCGGGACGCCGCCGGGCGAGGCCTACGACTACCTGCTCGAATCGCTCGACGAACTCACCGACTACGCCGAAGGCGTCGGCGTCGACCTCGGTATCGAGTTCGAACCGGAACTGCTCGTCGAGTGCACCGAGGAGGTGCTGACACTCATCGACGACGTGGGGAGCGACGCGCTCGGCGTCAACTTCGACGTCGGCCACGCCGCCGTCTGCGGCGAGGACCCCGCCGAGAGCATCCGACAGTGCGCCGGTCACATCACCGGCATCCACCTCGAAGACATCGAGGGCGGCCGCGGCGGAAAGCACTACCACCTCATCCCCGGGGAGGGCGACATCGACTTCGAACCCGTCTTCGGTGCGCTCGACGACATCGGGTACGACGGCTTCGCGACGTTCGAACTGTACACCTACCCCGACGAACCCGACGAGGCGGCCCGACGCGCGCGAGACGAACTGGTCGAATACGCCCGCTGACGAGCGGAACACCGGCGCGAATTAGCGGTTCGAGACACCGGACAGCGACCCGAGCGGACTCGAACTCCCGCAAGCGGCGTCCCGCGAGTGGCGTCGCGGTCCGCCCGACCCGCAGCCGTTCCGGGATAATCGTTAACTATTTGCATGGCGCTTTCGATTCACACGCTGACTGCATGCTTTCCAGCGAGAGCGAGCTATCCGCATCCAGAGGTAGCGCGCGCCCGAGACGCCAGTCTCCCGACCGACGAGTCGAACAGACACCGCCGGCGACCCCGCCCCGCCGAGACGAGCCGAAGCGGCCGTCGCAATCCCAGTCCGCTCGCTCATCATGAGGCCGGACATTCCACGTCCGGGGCGGTCGCGGAGCTCCGGCACGCGCTTCCGGTCGTCGTGGTGGCAGTTCTCTTGGTGGTCGGTTCGCTCGGACTGGGCGCGGCTGTCGCGCCGGTCGCCGCGGACGCTCACGGCGGGACCCTCGTGCGGACGGTCGGCGACGCGACGCTCGCGCCCGGCGAGTCCACCACCGTCACGGTGGAGATAAACGCCTCCGAGCGGGGGAACTTCACCGTGGTCGAAGCGCTGAGTCCGGGCTTCGCGTCGGTCGAACTCGTCGACGACGACGGCGCGGACTTCTCCGGCGTCCGCGACGCCAACGACGAACTGTTCGCCACCTACGGCGACCGAGAGAACGTCACGCTCCAGTACCGCGTGACCGCCGCCGACTCGGCGGACGCGACGACCCACGAGCTCACCGGCTACGGCGACTTCGGTCTCGAAGACACCCGAGCCACGACCACCGGCGACGGGGAGATCAGCGTCTCGACCGACGGCGGGTCGAGCGTGATTCGGTCGGTCGACGACGCGACGCTCGCGCCCGGCGAGTCGGCGACCGTCTGGGTCGCCGTCGAACGGGACCAGGCGGCGAACTTCACGCTCGTCGAGGAGTTCAGCCCGGCGTTCGGCTCGGTCGAAATCGTCGATGCCGACGGCGCGGACTTCTCCGGCGTTCGTGACGCCAACGACGAACTGTTCGCCACCTACGGCGACCGGAAGGCCGTCACGCTCGTCTACGAGGTGACCGCCGACAACGACGCGACGGCCGGCACGGTCTACGAGTTCGACGGCTTCGCCGACGTGAACGGCTCGGAATCGCCGACCGCCGGAACTACTGAAATCGACGTACAAGAGTCGAGCGACGACGGCGATGTCTCGGCCGCCCGATCCATCGACCGCGCGACGCTGGAACCGGGTGGGTCCACCACGGTTCGGGTCGCCGTCGACCGCGACCGGGCGACGAACTTCACGCTCGTCGAGGAGTTCAGCCCGGCGTTCGGCTCGGTGGAGATAGTCGACGACGACGGCGCGGACTTCTCCGGCGTCCGCGACGCCAACGACGAACTGTTCGCCACCTACGGTGAGCGGGAGTTGGCCACGCTCGTCTACGAGGTGACCGCGGCTGACGACGCGACGGCCGGCACAGTCTACGAGTTCGACGGCTTCGCGGACGCGAACGGCTCGCAGTCCGCGACCGGCGGGTCCGGCGAAATCAGCGTGCAGGCGTCGGACGGCGACTCCGGCGCGGTTCGGTCGGTCGATGACGAATCCCTCGCGCCCGGCGAATCGACCACGGTACGGGTCGAGGTCGACCGGGACGAGGCGACGAACTTCACCATCATCGAGGAGTTCAATCCCGCGTTCGCGTCGGTCGAACTCGTCGACGACGACGGGGCTGATTTCTCCGGCGTCCGCGACGCCAACGACGAGCTGTTCGCCACCTACGGCGACCGCGAGAACGTCACCCTCGTCTACGAAGTGACCGCGGGCGACGACGCGGGCGCCGCCACGGCGTACCAGTTCGACGGCTTCACCGACGTGAACGGGTCGGAGCTGACGACCGGCGGCACCGACGAACTCGACGTTCAAAGCGGGTCCGACGACGGTTGGGACCTCACTCGCTCGGCAGACGACACGACGCTCGAACCCGGTGAATCGACCGTCGTCTCGGTCGAAATAACCGGGAACGAGACGACGAACTTCACGCTCGTCGAGGAGTTCAACCCCGGCTTCGCGTCGGTCGAACTCGTCGACGACGACGGCGCGGACTTCTCCGGCGTGCGGAACGCCAACGACGAACTGTTCGCAACCTACGGCGACCGAGAGAACGTCACGCTCCAGTACCGCGTGACCGCCGGCAGGACGTGGACGAAGACGCCTCGTACCAACTCGACGGGTTCGCGCAGTTCGACGCCGACGGCACGGAGATGGACGTCGACGGCGTCGAGTCGCTCACAGTCGGTTCCGACGGAGTCGCCGGCGGTGGCGGCGGTGGAGCTGACGATGACGATGACGACGACGGGAGTGGTGATGACGACGACACAGACGACGGGAGTTCCGACACGCCCGAGTCCACTGACTCCCCGGACGACGGCGACGATGAGGACACCGACGACGATAACGGTGACGACGGCGGTGACGACTCGGGTGATGGGGACGACTCAGACGACGACTCGGACGACGATGGCGACGGGTCGGACGACGACTCGGGCGACGGGGCGCCCGAGACGGCGACCCCCGAGACGGACACGTCCGTGACGACCACGACGGACACGCCCGTTCCCGGGTTCGGTGTCTCGGTCGCGCTCGTCGCGCTCGTGCTCGGCTCGGTCTTCCTCGCGCGCCGGCGAACGAACTAACGGGACGACGAGACGACTGGCCCTCCCCGCACCTTCTCCGTTCCCCCTCGAACCTCCGTCGACCCACGCGTCCTCCAGCCTCTCGAACAGCGTTCTCGGGCCTGACTCGGACATTCAGAAGTTTTAATATAATAACTCCCAAGTCGTAGTTCAGGGTCCATCATGACAGAATGGTCTAGGCGGCGGTTTCTACAGACAGGCGCAGCCCTCGGCATCGCCGGAACGCTCCCGCAGACGACGACGAACGTGTCGGCGGCGTCACCGGCCGGGATTTTCGGGAAATAAGTTCGTGCAACCGCTCCCGATTCCGTCGGTTCGAGAGCCCGACGGACAGCGAGACGGCGCGGACGCCTACGAGATATCGGTCTCCGAGTTCACCCAACGGCTCCACCCGGACCTGCCGGAGACGACGGTCTGGGGGTTCGACGGGTCGTACCCCGGGCCGACCATCGAGGCGGACGCCGGGAGTCCGGTCCACGTTCGATTCGACAACGGCGACCTCCCCAGCGAGCATCTCTTTCCCGTCGACGAGCGAATCGGCGGCACGACGTCGGAGAACCACGCCGGCTACGACGGCCCGGTCCCGGAGGTCCGGACCGTTACCCACTTCCACGGCCTCGAAGTCGCCCCCGCGAGCGACGGACAGTCCGACATGTGGACCTCGCCGGGCGGGGTCGAGGGGCCGCGGTTCGAATCGGAGTGGCAGGAACTCCCGATGGAACAGGGGCGAACGACCTCGACGTACCACGACCACACGCTGGGTATCACCCGGCTCAACGGCTACGCCGGGCTCCTCGGTCTCTACTCGATTACGACCGACGCCGAGCGCGAACTCGGTCTGCCGTCGGGCGACTACGATATCCCGCTTCTGTTGCAGGACAAGGAGTTCAACGACGACGGCTCGCTGTACTACCCCGAGGAGTTCGTCTCGGCGTTTCTCGGCGACACGGCCGTCGTCAACGGAGCCGTGTGGCCGTACGTCGAGGTCGAACCGCGGCGGTACCGCCTCCGCGTCGTGAACGGCGCGAACCACCGGTCGTTCGACCTCCAGTTCGAGAACGAAAGCGGGTCGGGCGTCCCGACGATGTATCAGTTCGCGCCCGGTCACGGCTTCCTCGAATCCGTCGTCCCCATCGGGCCGAGCGGCGACCTCGACTCGCTCCTGCTCACGCCCTTCGAGCGCGGCGAACTCGTCGTGGACTTCTCCGACCACGCGGGCGAGACGCTCACGCTCACCAACGGCGCGGACATGGGCCCCGAACTGACCGACCTCGTACAGTTCCGCGTTTCAGACCCGTCGACGCCGCCCGAAGACGCGAGCGCCGACCCGACGGCCCTGTCGCTGCCCGCGCCGGCCTCGTACGACGAGAGCGACGCGCGGGTGACCCGCGAGATGACGCTCGGGACCGAAGTCGACATGGAGAACGACTTCATCAAGTACACCCTGAACGGCCACGTCTTCGGCGACGAGGGCGCGCCGGTCTACCCGCAACTCGGGTCGACCGAGATATGGGAACTGCAGAACGAGTCGGGCGGTCGGCACCCGATTCACCTGCATCTCGTCACGTTCCGGGTCATCGGCCGCGGGCCCGACGGGACCCAACCCCCGGACCCGAACGAACTGGGGCCGAAGGACACCGTCCGGGTCGACCCCAACGAGCGCGTGCGGATAATCGCCACGTTCGAGGGGTACACCGGACAGTTCCCGTGGCACTGCCACATGCTCGAACACGAGGACAACAAAATGATGATTCCGTTCGTCGTCGAGAACCCCATCGCGGCCTACGCGAACGAGGAGAACGTCGTCGACGCGACGGGCCTGACCGACGCGGTCGGCGACTGGCGGAACGACGACCTCGAAACCGAGGTCCTCCTCGAAGTCATCGACCAGTGGCGGAGCGGCGACGAGGTCGCCGACTGAGCGCCGTCGAGTTACTGCATCGGGTCCGCAGACGGCTCCGAGAACCACCGACTGCGCACGGCGTACGCGACGAGGACGACCGCGGTGGCGACGCCGATAATCGAGTACACGTCGACCTCGGAGAGCGACCGGGCGGCCTCGCCGAGGTAGACCGCCAGTATGGCCTCGATGGTGTACCGCCCGCCGCGGCCGAGCACCGACGCCGCGAGGTACGTCCGGAGGTCGAGGTCGAACACGCCCGACCCGATAGAGAGCAGTTCGTACCCCTCCGGAATCGGCGCGAACGCCCCGAACGCGACCGTCGCGAACCCCGAACGCTCGAAGTAGCGCTCCACCTTGTGAATCCGCTCGCCAGCGAACCGCGAGTCCAGCGCGCGTCGGCCGCCCTTCTTGCCCATGAGGAAGCCGACCAGCCCCGCCGACACCGACCCGACGGTGGCGACGACCGCGTACAGGAGCGCGAACTCGGGGTTCGTCGCCGAAAGGGGAACGAGCACCAAGTCCGGCGGGACGGGCAGCAAGAAGAATTCGAGGAACGCCACGAGCAACAGTCCCGGCGCGCCGAGCGAGGCGAAAAACGCGGTCGAGAGTTCGACGGTCTCCAGTACGTCTAGCATCGTCGTCTCTACGCACCCGCTGCTGTCAGTAATAAGTATCGCCGGTCGTGAACTTCGGCTCCGCGGGCGGGAGCCTTCGAAACGAGGAGTCGCCGCGGGTGCAAAGCGGCGGGTTCGGTGCTGGTTCGTGAGTCGCGTCGGGCGTTGTGGTTCGCGGGGGAGTGCGTCAGGCTATCGGGTGTCGGTGACGTGGTCAGTCGAGGGCTTCGGCCATCTTCTCGATGGGGTGCGGCGGGCGGGACTCGCCGGGTCTGTCGCCGAGTTGGGAGCGACACGACGCGCCGGGTGCCGTGACGACGTCGCCGGGGCTCTCGTCGACCTGTCCGAACAGGATTTCGCCGATACCCTTCGAGAGTTCGTAGTGCTCTTCCTCGTAGCCGAACGACCCGGCCATCCCGCAGCAACTGGAGTCCAGCGGGTCGACGGCGTAGCCGGACCGACGCAGGACGCCCACCGCGTGGTGGTCCTTGTTCGTCGCCTTCTGATTGCAGTGGCCGTGATACGTCAGCGTCTCGGCGGGGGCGTCGAAGTCGAGGCGGTCGTCGGCGCGCGCGACGTCGAGGTACTCCATGATGCCGTAGGCCGACCCCGAGACGAGTTCGACGGCCGTCCCGTCGAGGAGGTCGAGATACTCGTCTTGGAACATCACCGCGTCGGAGGGCTCGACGAAGACGACCGACCAGCCGTCGTCGACGTAGGGGCGGAGCCGCCCGACGTTGTGTCGTGCCCGGTCGCGGGCCGTGTCGAGCATCCCCATCGAGAACGCGGCGCGACCGCTCGATTCGAGGTCGCTCGGAATTCGCACGTGGACGTCCGCGGCTTCGAGGACCTCGACGGCGGCCTTGCCGGGTTCGGGGTAGTTGTAGTTGGTGTAGGTGTCGGGGAACAGAAGCACCTTCCCTCGGGCGTCGGCGGGCGACACCGACGACCCGCCGCGGGCCTCGAACCACTCCTCCAGCGACTCGCTGCTGAACGTCGGCAGTTCGCGCTCGCTGGCGATGCCGAGGACCTTCTCCATCAGGAGGCGGCTTCCCGGTAGCTCCGCGGCGACGTTCGAAAGCGGGGCCAGTTTGCTTCCGAGTTCGGACAGCGTGTCGATGTTGCCGAACACCCGCGAGCGGAGGCTGGTGCCCTCCTTTTGGTGGTACTGGTGTTTCACCTCGGACTTCAGCTTCGCCATGTCGACGCCGGTCGGGCAGTCGCTCTGACAGCCCTTACAGCCGACACAGAGGTCCAGCACCTCGGTCTGGAAGCGCTCGGAGTACAGTTCGTCCTCGGGGAGTTCGCCCGAGATGGCGGCCCGGAGCATGTTCGCGCGCCCGCGAGTCGTCTGGACTTCCTCCTTCGACGCGCGGTAGGTCGGGCACATGGTGTTCGAGTCGGTCTGTCGGCAGGTGCCGCAACCGTTACAGAATTCGACGAGGTGCGAGAACCCCCCCTCGTCGGAGAAGTCGAGGTCGGTCTGGGGCTCGACGGACTGGTAGTCCGGACCGTACCGGAGGTTCTCGCGCATGTCCGCGCCGACGCCGCGGTCGCTGTCCGGTCCGGGGTCCGAGGGTCCGTCTCGGTAGACGACGTTGCCGGGATTGAACACCCAGTCGGGGTCGAACGCCGTCTTCAGCTCCTTGAACGCGCCCCAGAGTTCGGGCCCGTACATCTTCGGGTTGAACTCGGTCCGGGCCATCCCGTCGCCGTGCTCGCCCGAGAAGGCCCCGTGGTGTTCGACGACGAGGTCGGTCACGTCGTCGGTGATGGAGTGCATCTTCTCGATGCCCTCGTTCTCTTTGAGATTCAGAATGGGGCGGATGTGGAGCGTCCCCGACCCGGCGTGGGCGAAGTACGCGGCGGACGTGCCGTGGTCCTCCAGCACGTCCTCGAACTTCTGGACGTACTCCGCGAGTTCCTCGGGCGGGACGGTCGCGTCCTCGATGAACGGGTAGGGTTTCGGGTCGCCTTCGAGGCTCATCAACAGTGGAATCGCGGCTTTGCGGAGCTTCCACAGTCGGCCTTGGCTCTCCTCGGAGTAGGCTTCGAGCACGTCGAACGCCGCGCCGGCATCGACGAAGTGGGCGTTCGTGTCGGCGACCGCGGCCTCGAAGTCGTCGACGAGTTCGTCGTCCCACTCCAGCATCAGCGCCGCCTTCGCACCCTCCGGGATGGGTTCGGCGTACTCGGCGTAGCCCTCAGACTCGCGGGCGAGGCGGAACACCTCGTCGTCCATGAGTTCGACGGCGCTGACGGGGAATTCGAGGCGCTTCGGGAACGGCCTCCATCGCCTCGACGAGGTCGTCGAAGCAGTACAGCGCGAGCGCCGTCTCGTCCGGTTTGGTGACGAGCGAGACGGTGGCCTCGACGATGACGCCGAGAGTCCCCTCCGCGCCGACGAACAGCTTCGAGAGGTTGATGACCTCCTCGCCGTCGTCGTTCTCGTAGATGACCTTCTGGAGGTTGTACCCCGACACCGAGCGCTTGAGCGACGGATATCTGTTCTCTATTTCTGACTCGTGGTTCTCGACGAGGCCCCGAACCGTCCGGTAGATGTCCGCCTCCAAGTCGCCTTGGGCGAGAATCGACTCGTACTCGTCGCCGTCGAGGACGACCTCGCGGGTGTGAATCCGCGACCCGTCGGCCAGAATCACCTGTAACTCCTCGGTGTAGGCGTCGGTGATGCCGTAGCGGACCGAATGCGCGCCGGTCGAGTTGTTGCCGATACCGCCGCCGACGGTCGAGCGGTTCGACGAAGCTGGGTCCGGCGCGAACTTCAGTCCGTGGTCGGCGAGCGCGGCGTCGAGGTGGTCTTGGACGCATCCCGGCTGGACGGTCGCGCGCTTCGCCTCCGGGTCGATATCCACGATGTCGTCCATGTACTTCGTGAAATCGACGACGACGCAGCCCCGGCCGACGGTCTGGCCGCCCAGCGATGACCCCGTTCCGCGTGGCAGAACGGGGACGCCGTGACTCGTCGCCGTCTCGACGGCGGCGCGCACGTCGTCGGCGTCCCTCGGCACGACGACTCCCGCGGGTCGCGCCTGATAGATACTGCCGTCGGTCGCGTACAGCACCTGCGCGTACTCGTCGAACTTCACGTCACCGTCGACGCGGCCCCGTAACTCCGACGCCAACGCGGAGTACGCCGCCACGTCCGGCCGGTCCAAGTCTAGCGTCGTCGCCGATGTCTCTCCTCCCCGAGGGGAGTCGAGAATGTCTTCGACTGCCATCATCAATGGTACACATACGCACGGATTAAATCCTCTGGTGTTGCGACGCGTTCTCGTCCCCCGAACCGCCCGCGACGGCCGAGGTGGGGATTTATATTCACGTCCTTGGTACGTAACCACATTCATGGTCAGGTCACCGAACTGGAACCAAACTGACGTGGCACGCGCTGTCCCGGCAGCGTCCGAAACGGAGGTCGACCAACTGCTCGCCAGCCTCCAGCGACTGACCGGCATCGGCGTGTGGTCGTACGACGTGTCGAGCGACGAACTGTGGTGGAGCGACGAGGCAAAGCGGATACACGGGTTCGACGCGTCGGCGACGCCGACCGTCTCGGACGTTGTCGACCAGTACGCCGAGGCCGACCGCGACGGCGTGATGGGCCGCCTCGCCGACGCTATCGAACACGGCGAGTCCTTCTCTATCGACGTGCAGTACGCGAGCGAGCGAACGACCGAGCGGTCGATACGGCTGGCGTGCGAACCGCTGGTCGAAGACGGTCGGACGGTCACCCTCCACGGCGTCGTACAGGACGTGACCGACACGAAGCGACAGGAACAGCGCATCGAGATTCTCCGGCGGACGAGTCAGGAGCTACGGAACGCGAGTTCGAAGGCAGAGGTCGCGGAGATTCTGGCCGACGCGGCGAAGAACGTCCTCGGTCTCGTCAACACGACCGTCCGCTTGGTCGACGAGAACCGGAGCATGCTCCAGACTATCGAGGCGACCGAAGAGTGTCTGGAACGCGCCGGCGACCGCCCGAACTACTCGGTCAGCGAGGACACGCCGGCCGCGCGGACGTACCGGACGGGCGAACCGGTCATCCACGCGAACCACGAGCACACCGAAGACGACCACAGTCGGGGCTCGCTCCGGTCGGGGCTGTACGTCCCCATCGGGAGCCACGGGGTGCTCAGCGCCGGCGACGTGGTCGTCAACGCGTTCGAGGAACACGACCTCGAAGCCGCGAGCCTCCTCGGACAACTCGGCGCGGAGGCCATCACGCGCATCGGTTGGGTGAAACGGTCGCGGGCGATTTGACGCGCGAACGAACAGTCGCGACGGGACACCGAACGCGCTCGCATCGTTGAAACGCGACGACGGAGACGCGCCTCGATTCACTCACGCCCGGACTGGCCGCCTGAAACTTCTCGGCGTCCGCGTTCGTCGCGGTGCTGCGTTTGTTCCCGAAGAAATCGTGGAGAAACATGCCCGAATTAGTGGGGCTTGCTGGCCAGTTCAGTTGATTTACATTATGGCAACAGTTATCAACCATCATGATAATAGTCGATGTATGATCGAGAACGTGACCGGGCGACGGCTCAAGACGACCCAGGCCTCGTTGGAGATTCTCAGCCTCATTCTCGAACACGACGGTCTCACGCTCGCCGAGCTGGACTCCATGGTCGACAGTTCGAAGAGTTCTATCTGCAGCCACCTCAACACGCTCTTGGAGAGTCGGTATCTGGTCAAACGCGACGGCGTCTACCACGTCAGCTTCCGGGTGGCGTTGTTGGGCGAGCGTGCGAGACACCGGTACCCGAGCGACGAGGTCGTCGAACGCGTCGTCGACGAACTGGCCCGCGCGACCGGTCAAGAGGCGAACTTCACCGTCTTCGAACACGGCCGGCTGCTCATGTGCTACGGCTCGTCGACCGACGAGGGGCGGGACGCGAACGGCATCCGCTACCGGTCGGAGTATCACCTGCACAACACGGCCGCGGGGAAGGCCATCCTCGCGGAACTGGACCGCGACGAGGTCGAGTCGATTATCGACTACTGGGGGCTGCCGAGGGAGTCCGAGGGGACGATTACGAACTCCGACCAACTGTTCGACGCGCTGGACGAAATCGCCACCCAAGAGTACGCCGTCGTCGACGAGGAGTTCGCGCCGAACCTCATCGCCATCGGCGCGCCGGTCCACGACGGTGACGGGCGCATCGTCGGCGGACTCAGCGTCGGCGGGCCGAAGTATCAGGTTGACATGACGCGGCTCGAACGCGAGTTCGCCGACGAACTGCTGAGCGCGGTCGAGTCGCTAGAAGCGGAGCTCTCGTAGGCGGACACCTCCGTTTCGGGGACGTCGGACGCCAAAAGGACAGACGCGGGTTGGTTGTGCGTGTCTGGCTGACCGGCTGGCTGCGTTAGTCGTCTGTCCCGACTGCCATCGCGCGCTCGACGATGTCCGCGCCGTACATCTCTTCGAGCGCGTCGTGCTGGTCCGGACGGTGCTCGTACACGTCTTGGAACAGGGCGACCGGCGTCATCGCGGCCTGATACGTCGCCTCGTCCCACATGCGGTCCTTAGCGATGTCGACCTCAACGTCATCGATGACCAGCGTCGTCGCTTGTGTCATCGCAATCGCGCCCTTGCCGGCCTCCTTGGCCGCCTCGAACTCCTCCATGGAGTCGACGATGTCGTCCATGCTCGGGACGTAGGTGGTCAGGTCGAGGAGTTCCTCGTGGAGTTCCTCGCCGTCGCACTCCAGTTCCTCGCCGTCGACGCGGAGCACGTAGCTGTCGTCGCTGACCTGTTCGAGCGAGAGTTCGTCGCCGTCGTACACTTGACGGCCGTCCTCGTCGTCGAGTTCGATTTCGTCGTCGTCGAGTTCGAGGAGCCAACTGCCGGTCTTCGGCGGCAGGGGTGCCTCGTTGGCGGTGACGACCTGTCCGGGCGTGAGCGCCCAGATACCCGTCATCCCCATGGCGCGGTTCTCGACCATGCGCTCGCGGTAGCCCTCCACGTCGCGGATGTCGTCGTAGGGGCCGTCGACGGCGATGCAGTCGGCGGCGCTCGCGCCGCGAGAGGTGTTGTGCCGGAGTTCGGCCCACGCCGGAAGCTCGCCGGTCGGCGTCATGGCGCGCATGTCCTTCGTGTAGTCGACCTGCCCGTCGACGAGGAGGAACAGTCGTTCGAGGTTGTTGGACGGCTTGCCCTTCTCCGCGCGGAGGTCGCTCATGGCGAGTTCGGCCTCCCCGCTCTCGATGATGACCGACATCGACAGGCTTCCCTCGTCGAGGCCGTGTTCGTTCTCGATGATGGTGAGGAACTCGTCGGCTTTCTTCCAGTCGTCGAGGTCGCCGACCTCGGGGATGACGAAGCCGTCGATGTGTTCGACCGCCCCGTTTTCGGGGTCGGTGATTTCGAGCATCTGCTTGAAGCCCTCGTACCGGGTCGTGGGGTCGTCGCGGTGCCACACGACGCGGGGATGAATCTCGCCGGGGAACTCCGCGCCGTGCTCGGAGACGACCTCGACGAGGTTCTGGACGCCCTCGTCGCGCATCGACGGTGCCGTGGCGTCTTCGTTGTCCGGAATCCACGTGTCGGGGGCCTGCATCCCCCGCAGTTGTGCCGCGCTCTGCAACATCTTCGCCGAGTTCTCGCCGCCGACCGCGGTCGGCGAGGTGAAGAACGTGCGTACGAACTCTCGCTCGTAGTTTCTGTCGCTACTCATGTCGACAGTCGAAACGTCTCTTGCGAAACATATTAAACATTTAGACTCGCCCAATCGGAACTCCCGATTCGACGCCCCGGCGGGGAACGGGCTTCCGCGACTCGTCCGACGACGCACCCGACAGGCGGCCCGTCGTTCGCGCTGCACATCAGACAATCATCATCTTACATTATGTAAATGGCTACAATGCTATGTGTTCACATTATACAGATATAGGGTGTTAACCCCGGTTTGATTACAGTCATAGCTCTGTAAACCCGTCTTCGACACTGTCGTGAGAGCGACCGTCGTTCGGATTATGTAAATGGTTCTCGACCCCTCGACGTTTGTTTGGGGCTCTCGGAACCCCGGACGTTCGCACGACAGTACCCGTTGTCAGACAGGGACGGATTCGGCAGGATAAACTGCGAAAGAAGGTTCAACGGGGCCTCACAGATGAAAAAATTCGAGACGTCGGTTCGGGGGCTACTCCTGCGAGTCGGGGAGCCGTCGGTTCGCCAGCGCCATCGGATCGTCGTCGTCGGAATCGAACGGCCGAAGGACGACGCTGAACGCGGTGGACTCGACCGGGACCTGATACCGGTCGAGCGGCTCGGTCGGCGTTCCGCCGAGGCCGGTCACGCGGTGGTCGAGGTTGAACCCGACGGACCCGCGGTCCTCCAGTTCGTACTGGTGTTCGGCCGCCGCGAGATTCGCCCACTGTTCGAGGCTGACGTTCGCGTCCTCCTCGCCGAACGTTCCGAGGAGGGACACCTCACCGTCCGAGAGCGTCGCCCACCGCGTCTGGGCCTTGTTCCCGTTGTCGGTCGGGGGGAGATACGGGACGTACTGTTCGTCCACGGTTCCCTCGTAGCGGCCGATTGGAACGCCCCACTTGCGGTCGGGATAGGTCTCCAGTTCGCCGCGTCCGTACCACTCGAAGTCGTCGAATCGCTCGGGGAGTTCGAGTTGGACGCCGGCTTTCGGAAGCCAGCCGTCTACCGTCTCGCGAAGCCCCTCGTTGGGACGGGCCTCGACATCGAGAGCTACGTCGCCGCTTCCGTAGATGCGGTAGCGGTAGCTGGTGGCGAAGCCCGGGCCGTTCGCATCCCCGACACTGTTGAACTCGTCGAGCGGCAACCACGCCACAGCGCCGTCGAGCGGTGTGTCCGCGGCGAGCGAACCGAGTTCGTCCTCGGCGAGCGCGCGGTCGTAGATTCGCACCTCGTCCAGCGCGGTCCCGTCGGCGACGCTCGACCCGACCTGCGTCGGCGCGTCGACGTGCTGAAGCGTCCCCTCGTAGGACCCGGTTCCGAGTCGCTCCCCGTCGACGAACAGCGTCATCTCGCTGCCGTCCCAGACGCCCGCGACGTGGTGCCAACCCTCAGTCCAGTCGTCCGGCACCGGCCCGTCGGCGACGTGCCAGCCGTCGGCGTTGAACACGAACTCCAGATACCCGTCGCGACCGCGCTCACGGCGCTTGAGGAGATACTGCCGTCCGCCCTTCGAGACGTAGACCTGCGCCGCGCCACCCTCCTGCGGCTCGCCGGGGCGGACCCAGAACTCGATTGTGAGTCCCGCGTCGGTGACGTCGAGGCTCTCGGACCGCCCCAGCGAGAGCGAGCCGTCGTCGGTGAACTCGACGGCTTGCCCGGAGGCACCGGTGACGATTCCGGCCTCCCCCGTGAGTACGCCGTCGTTGTCGTGTTCGGAGCGGTCCGGGGTCGCCAGCCGACGCGCCGGCTCAGCGCCTTCGGCGAAGCCCTCGACTGCGACCTCGACGAGCGACTCGTCGCGGCGCTCGACGCCGACCGACTCGACGGAGTGCGTCAGTTCGTCGAGCCCCGCCTCGTACCACGAGCGCGCGGGGGCGCTCCCCCACTGTTGAATCTCGTTCATGACCGGGGCGCGCCACGAATTGAACAGCGGGCCGCGTTCGAGTAGGTCGGTTCCCTCGTACGCCATCGACGACAGCGTCCCCGCGTCGTCAGCAACGACGTACTCGAAGCCGTCACCGGAGACGGTGATATCGCCGCCTTCGTCGACCGAGAGCGGCCCCATCGAATCGAGTGACGCGGTCTCCGGTTCGGGCGCGTCGACGGGGACCGCTAACTGCTCGAACGCGATTTCGTGGCCGGCATCGGCGTACGTGGTGCTTTCGGCCAGCGTGAACCGCACCGTCAGTCGGTACTCGACGCCGGCCCCGGGACTGGACGGCGCTTCGACGGGAAGGCTGACGCGGCGGGTCTCTCCCGGGCTGATGTCGACACCGAAGTCACCGGAGCGGAGCGGTTCGCCGTCGGCGGTCAGTTCCCACCGCCCCTCGACGCCGTCGAGCGACGTGAAGTTGTACCGGTTCGAGATGTACACCTCTCCCGCTGCGACGTCGGCGTCGGCGACACCGACCGGCTGGTGGCAGTGTTTGAGTTGCCACAGTTCGGGCTGTGGGTCTCTGTCGGACCAGACCAATCCGTTGAGACAGAACGCCCCGTCGGGACCGTCGCTGTGGTAGAACTGGAACGCCTCGCCGTCCGCCGCGGTGTCGTTCAGGTCCTGGTTGACCCAGTCCCAGATGAACCCGCCGACGAGACTCTTGTCTCGCAGCAGGTCGGCGAAATCGTACGCGACGGTTGCGCCGTCCCTCAGTTCGCCGTCGGCATCGCTCGTCTCGTCGGAGTTCACAGCGCGGTCGTAGATGCCGAGGCCGTCGACCGCGAGGGCGGCCTCGCCGCCGATTCGAATCGGCTCCTCCCCGGCGCGAAGGCCCGAGGCGGTGTGACTCGACTCGCCCGCGAGCGCGCCGTCGACGTAGATTTCGAGCTCGGTGGAATCGGCGACGCCGACGACGGTCGTCCAGCCGTCGAGACCACTGTCGGGGACCGGAGCTGAGACCGTGCTCTCACCGCCTCCGACCGAGAACTGGATTTCGCCGTCCGAAACCGCCAGCGCGTACCTGCCCTCGTCGACGGCGATCGGTACGTCGGCGTCCATTGCGGTCCCCTCGTCGACGGAAATCGTCGCGCCGACCGTGAACTCGCCGCCGTGTTCGAGTTCGGCGTCGCGTCGAATCTCGATCGCGTCGCCCGCGCCGAGTTCGATGGCTCCGTCGGTGTTGCCTCCCGGTGCGGCGTCCGGTCCGGGGACGACCTCCGGCGAGCCGACGAGCACGCCGGGGTTCTCGGAGCCCGTCCGGTCAGTCGCCTCCCGGACGGGCGGCTTTATGTACTCGTTCCACATCTCGTGTACGAGCCCCAGACTGTTGCCCATCGCGTGGTTGTACTCGCCCATCACTACGGGGCGGAGCCCGTCGCCGATGTACGACCCGTCACCGACCGACAGCAAGGTTCCGATATCGGCGTACCGAGGCCCGAGCATGTCGCTGTACTCGACGTTCCAGCCGCCGCCGTTCGGCTGGTGATAGAGGATGCGGTCAGGGGCTACCCCCTCTACGTCCCCGTCGAACGACTCGACGGTCTCGACGCCGCTGACATCGGCGGTATCCTCGGGGATGAACTCGTCAGAGTCGGCCGCGAGCGACGCCATCTCGATGTGCTCGGCACCGGTCCCCGCCTCGTTGCCGGTCGACCAACTGAAGACCGAGGCGTGGTTGCGGTCTCGAAGCACCATTCGGCGGAACTGCGCGACCGCCTGGTCGTGGTAGACTTCGGTGTTGGCGAGCAGTCCCTGCCACCAGTGGGACTCGACGCAGACTTCGTCCTGCAGGTAGAGGCCGTACTCGTCCGCGAGTCGGTACAACGACGGGTCGTTCGGGTAGTGGGACGTCCGGACCGCGTTGATGTTGAACTGCCGCATCGTCTCGATGTCCTCCCGAACGCGCTCTATCGGGACCGTCCGACCGAAGTCCGGGTCGGTCTCGTGGCGGTTCACGCCCTGAATATCGACCGACTCACCGTTGACCAGAACCTCGGCCCCCTGTTGTCCGCGGGTGGTCTCGTAGGTCCGGAAACCGACCTTCTCCAGCATCGCCTCCGTTGGCGTGCCGCCCGCGGGTACGAGTTCCAACACGAGCTGGTAGAGGTTCGGCTGTTCGGCCGACCACTTCGCGGGGTTCGGTACGTCGGCATCGAGCGAGACCACCGCACCGTTTTCGTCCACGGTCGCGGTCGACGAGAGAGTCGTGACCTTACGCCCGCGGGGCGGCCGGCCGCCGGGACCCGCGTCGTCCGGCGGGCCGCGGCTCCGGGATGCCTCGTTCCCCTTTTCCTTCCCGCCGTTTCCACCTGCCGCGTTCGCACCTTTTCCGCGCGGTGGTCCGCGGCCCGGTTTCGTGCGGGTGGTCTCGTAGAGGTGCGCGCGAACCACGTACTCCCCGGCCGGAGCATCGCCGTAGTTCGCTATCTCGGCGTCGATACGAAGTTCGCCGTCCTCGTAGTCGTCGTCGAGGTCGGTGCGCGCGTAGAAGTCCCTGAGGTGTACCGCCGGCGTCGCGAACAAGTAGACGCTCCGGAAGATGCCGGCGTACCGGAACATGTCGATGGTCTCCAGCGCCTCGCTGTCGGACCAGTGGTACACCTGAACCGTGACCTGGTGGTCTCCGCCGGCCTCGACGTGGTCGCTGACGTCGAACTCGGCGGGCGTCATCGACCCCGTCCGGAAGCCGACGTACTCGCCGTCGACCCACACGAAGAAGGCCTGCTTGACGCCTTCGAAGTGGAGGAACGTCTCACGCCCGTCCCACGTTTCTGGAACTGCGAACGACCGCCGGTACGTGCCGACGGGGTTGAGGCCGTCGTCGTCGACGCCCGGAACGTCGACGGTCCCGTCCTCGTTTGGAACCAAATCGCCGTCCTGATTCGGTTCGTAGGCTTCCCACGTGATGGCGTTGTTCGCGTAAATCCGCTCGCCGTACCCCTGCGTCTGCCAGACACCGGGGACGTCTATCGAGCCCCACTCGTCGCTCGCAAGGCCGTCGTACGAGTCGGGAACGTCGGCAGGCTTCCCGTGAAACGCGAACTGCCACTCCCCGTTGAGTAGTTGGACGTACTCCGACTCCGCGAATCGCGATTCGATTTCCGTAAACGGCTCGTCCGCCGTCCGAGCAGCGCGCACGGACTCGTAGGGAACGGCGCTCGTGACGTGAGTCGGCTCGACGTTCTCCGCGACTTTCTCGGGGTCTTCGAGGTACGCCGCGAGGTTCGAGATTCGACCCGGGGCGCTTGGCGCATTCGTCGCTGCCGCGGCACCGGACTGTGAACTAACCCCCACGGCTACTGCAGCCATTCCGGTCACCTGCAAGAACTGCCGTCGCGTCGGTGTGAGCCGACTATCGGGTGACTGTTCGGTCCGTGTCTTCCGCCGATTTGAGTGTGTCATAATGCTTCGATTGCGCGGTCGGAGGTCCAGAGTAGTCGTCCACCGCGTTCCTGACGCGCAGTTGAGAAACTACGGTCATCGATTTGTAATTATATACAATTGACTTAATCCTAATGGCCCTCCACATAGAGCTAATAGAACCGAACAAGACAGTGTCGGGTTGCGGACTTCTTAACCACTCAATCTTCGAGTCAACACGTTACATGTCTGGTAGAGAACCTCCCCCCGTGTATTGATGGGGTACGCCGGAAGCGGCTCTTGAATCCTTTCGGGTAGTCGTCGATCACTCTCGGCTTTCGCCAAGATTACAACCGTTCACCACACGACGCTCTGCGAGCGTGAACACGGGATTCGTCTTCTGTGTCCCGCGTCCGCGCGTCGCCTGTCGACGCGAGCGAAGAGCCCCCGTGATCGCGGTTTTTCAGCCCTGAGCGATACACCATTAGCCGGTAGCCATCTGAGAAAGACTCTACTTCTAATGGTAGTCGTTGGGGTACGACTCGCCGTTCTGCGTGTCGCTGTTGCAACGACGCGGCGTTTCTCAGGTAGTCTACGATTTTAAATTCTGTATAGCGATATTAGATATATCCACTACCCACTGGTTTTCTCGCCCCGAGTGCTAAGTCTCGTTGTCTCACAGGGACAATGAGCCAATTAAAATTTGTATTTCGATGTTATATCTGTCCTAATTCCGAAACTCTTGGTCCTTAGAACGAGCCACTAACGAGCGACCCTTGTTGCTTAGTATCGAGAAATCATTCGACCGGTCAAGGATTCGAACTGTGACCAATCCCTGTAGGCTGTCGGTTTTTGCTATCTGACAGTCTGTGAGCGCCTTTTTCAGCTAGTCGAAGGTCATCCCGTAGCCCCACTGTTCGAGGCACTCTTCCGTTTCGTCGAGGTGTTGCAGTCCAACCTTCATGAGCGCTTCACGGAGGTCGGTGAGCGAGACGTTCTCTTCGAACCTATCTTCGAACTCTCGGAGGGCGTCTCGCTCCGCGACTTTCGTCTCCTTCTGCAAGAACAGCGGAACCCGGTCACGGCCGTCTTGGACGCCATCGCGGCGGAACTTGTATGGAATCTGAATCTGTTGGCGAGACTGTTTTTCGTCTGCACCCTCACCTTGGTTCGAATCCGTTTCTTCGGCCTGCTCAGGTGCTGGTTCCTCAGCCTCGGGCGCTGTATCGGTCTTCGATTCAGGTGACGAATCGTCCGCGAACGGGTTTTCACCGGCTCCCTTCTTCATCCCAGTCATACCGTCATCACCTCGTGGTCGACGTCACCGGGTTCCGGTGGGTTCGGCGCTTCGATGCCGACCTGTTGTTCGAGATGTTTCGCGATGCGGTCGAACTGCGCGAGCGTCTCGATTTCGTAGTCACGGCGGCGGTCGCGATGTTCGCGAACGTACTTGAACGCCGAACACTGTTCCATCCAACAGCCTTCCATGAGGGAGGCACGCTCGCTGATGATCTCCGGAATCGGATAGTCGATTTCAGTCAGCACCTGCCGTTGGTCACGCGTGTTTTTGAATCCGGTCGGCACGGCGGCGAGCACACCGACGTCGATTTCGAGTTGGTCTTCGAAGCCCGCGACGAGGGCTTCGAGCCCTTCGACTGCCGCCCGGCCTTTGGCGCTCGGCTCGACGGGGATGACAAGCGACCGCGTCGCGTGAATCGCGTTGTAGAGGTGTGGCCCTTCAGTCGCTGGCGGGTCACAGATCAAGACATCGTACTTGTCAGGGACGCCGGCCTCGCGAAGCACGCGAAGTAACTGTGCGTGCATTCCGAACGCTTCACCCATGGCCTCTGCCTGGTCTTTCTCTCGCTGGAGAAAGTCGGCCAAGTCTGAGAGCATATTGTGTTCGGGAACGATATCGACACCCTCGACGGTTCGAATGAGGTCCTCGAAGTCGCCGTTGGGGCGGCGAATCATATGCCGGACGATGTTATCGACTGAATCCGTCCGCTGGTCGTCAACGCCGAAGAGACGCGAGAGGTCGCCGTCCTGCGGGTCGAGCGGAACGACGAGCGGTTTCAATCCCGCCCGAGCGTGCGCGACCGCCAGATTCGCTGCGGTGGTCGTCTTCCCAACCCCGCCCGCCTCGCTGTAGGTCGAGTACGTGAGCATACTGTGTTCATGATGAACCATCACCTTGTATCTTCTGTACAAGTCTTCATTGTGTACACTACGTGTGTTCATTCATTGTATTCACTAATGAACATTCCCAATGAACAACTGGGGTGAATATTTGTGGTGAGCACACTCAATGGACAGCGTGGTGTGAAGGGACTACAGTCATCCATGGCCTCGGAGGTCGCGACGAGCAACTCCGATAAACTAATGAACAAAGTTAATGAACACAATTCATGAACGACGTTACTGAATAATACTCTGGCCAAACATCTTTGCTGTGGCATTGTGTGAGAACTACTGGAGACAGATTGTGTCACATGCGTCTCTCTAATCCCGTGTGACGAGTGATCCGACGATGCTTGGCCGATGCCCTGACTGTGGCGAAGAGATAGAGTCTCACCAGTTGCTTATCGAGTTTGAGGAGGCCGATGGGACGACTGGCGTGTTTGCAGAGTGCTATTCATGGATGATGTTGTCCGCCCAGAGTGACCCCTAGTTAGCTTTTGTATGACCGTGTGGAGAGCCCACACATAACCAGCAGGAACGTTCATGTGGTTTGTAGCACGTCGTTGAGCCACGCCCCGACTCTGTCATCCCGCACCATGCGCTCCTGTGTGGCCTGTAGCGGCGGCCAAGGCGAATCTATAACGAATATTTATGCCGATAGATGCGAGAGAATGTGTCGCATGCAAGCCGCGAGACTACACGAGTACACCGACGACATGAGCGAAGGACTGTCGATCGACGAGGTCGATCGCCCGGCGGCGACGGGCGCGAGCGACGTGATAGTCGAGGTAGAGGGTGCCGGCTGGTGCCAGACTGACAACCACATCATCGAGGGGATGTGGGCAGAGTACGTCCCGCAGGAGCTCCCGTTGACACTGGGTCACGAGAACGCGGGGACGGTAGTCGAGACGGGTGAGAACGTCGACATCGTCTCACCCGGTGACCCGGTGATTTGTCACCCGGTCCAGACCTGCGGCACGTGTCGTCCCTGTCGGCTCGGCGAGACGATGTACTGTGAGAACGACAAGTTCAATGGTCTCACGACGGACGGCGGCTTCGCCGAGTATCTCCACACGAGCGAGCGCTCCGTGATTCCCCTACCTGAGGGGGTCGAGCCGATCGACATCGCCCCCCACGCCGACGCCGGGATCACCGCCTACCACGCCGCGAAGAAGGCGGTCACGGAACTGAACCCCGGCGATCACGTGGTCGTCATCGGCGTCGGGGGACTCGGTCACATCGGCCTGCAGTGTCTCGAGGCGATGAGCGCGGCGAAGATCACCGCGGTCGATCTGAAGGAGTCGGCGCTGAACCTGGCGGGTGGCTACGGTGCCGACTACCTCGTGAATCCTTCCGAGGACGACGTGCCCACCGAGATCGAGGCGATCACGGACGGCAACGGTGCGGCGCAGGTCCTCGACTTCGTCGGTGAGGACGTGACGACGGCGTACGCACCCGACATCACCGCGGCCGGTGGCGACCACCACATCATCGGCTACGGCGGCCACATCCACGAACCGGCACAGGCGCTCGTCAACGGAGAGTTCTCCTTCGTCGGCAACATCGTCGGTCGGTACGCCGAGTTGCAAGAGCTGGTCGCGCTCGTCGAGCAGGGGGACGTCGACCTCCACACGAGTCGGTACAACCTCGATCAGGTCAACGAGGTCGCCGAAAAACTCGAGCACCGCGAGATCGACGGGCGTGCCGTGATCACGCCGTAGGCGAACTCTCTCGCCTGTTCAGTGTGGACGAGGATGAACAGAACTAATCGACTCTTTCTCCGGCAGATGATCTGACGGCCGAGAGGCGGCTTCTCGCTCCATCACCACGAGGATGACGTTAAGGGAACGTTCGATCATCGATAGGACCGACACCCATCAGACCACAATGCTCGTGACCACACCCATCCCGGCCCAGATGCACCGACTCCGTGATGATTCATCATATCCGAGTGATTGGCGTGATGTCCCCTCGATGGCTCTTGGCGAGATTGAAGCCAGGCAGCGTGCATTCTGGGAAGGCTGACCACCTGCTATGGTGTCAATTCACTGCCTGTCGTACGCTTCATCGAGATGGCACCGTCTAGTTAGTGACCTCCTCAACCGGTGTTCGCCCATCGAGCGCTTGATGCGGTCTCTGAAAATTGTAGTATTGCACAAATTGTATGAACCATTCGCGGACGCTTCCGTGACTGCCCACCCACGAATTATGGAAGCGGTCGACTCGCATTTTGAGGGTGTGAAACCACTTTTCGATGAGGTTTCGCTCAACGTAGTCCAGCCGACCGCTCAATCCTAATCGAGAGAGGGCAGTCTGATAGCCGTAGCCATCAACGAGAAACACAGTGTCTGAGAGATCGTGTTTCTCGGAAAGTCGATGGAGAAACGCAGCAGCCGGGGTCGGTACCATGTCGTCCAAACAATTCGACGTCAAGAATCAGCTTTGTCTCGATGTCTATTGCAGCGTACAACCAAGACCACTCGCCATTGATTTTGACAGCGGTCTCGTCGACCGCAACCCGCTTCGGCTTCGCCTCAGGCGGGTTGTGACCGCTGTCAGCCAGCCGATGTACCCATTGCCAAACCGCTTGGTGGGAGCGTTCAACGCCGAGTAATCGAAGAATTTCTTTTGTCTCTCTGAGTGAACAACCGGTCGCGTGGAGCTGGACGGCGAACGCCCTAACGGGCGTTGCCGTCCGCTCACGCTCCCAAGTTTCTTCTAAATCCACCGCAAAGCACTCGCTGAGCAGGTCTGCGAGCGTCATGACCAATTCACTCAATGACCTGCTCGTTCCTCAAACTGGCTTAACTAGACAGTGCCGTATTGTGTTACTGGTGAGAGAGTTGATATCTCTAAGCCAGATATTAAGCTACGGAATCAAGTGAAAAGTAGCCTGGAATCCGAATCTCCGCTTATAATTTTCCAACAGATTAAGATGGATATTAACGAGAACAACCGGAGGCACGAATGGGATAGTATGGTAATTAACTCAGTTAGGCTCTTTGAGGTTTGGATGGATAACTGCTATATTGCATTAGAAAGCCGTATTTCGGGTGATGAGAGAAAAGCACGGAACAATGCCCAGAATACAGGAATGGTCCCTGTGGTAGAGGATCACTTGAATACTCATCTGAGTTATGATATTAGAAAACTGGAAGAATGGGTTGAGTGGAAATCAGATGTCTATCAGGAACGGAAGAAAGTCATTCACGATGGAAAACAGGTTGAGGAAAGCGTAGGTAAATCTAGTTTTACGAAGACAAATTATCTAATTGCGGCTATTGCAGAAGACGTAGCATCGGTGATTGGGGATTTGCCTATCATGCCCGATATCGACCGTCCGGAGTGAAAAATTGGCACTACTCCGGTCACTCTCAAGGAGATCAATCCCACTTTTCACTTTTTGTCTGTCCGTACAGACAGAATTGTCATCCAGCATTTTCGATGCTCGTGTATGGTGTATTTCATTTTTCCGAATCAAGCCCCACGTCAATTGATTTCTTGTGCTAGCAGTCATCTTTAACTTTAATTATTGAATATATACTGATTGCTTCGAATAGTCATCCACAATCAATCATAGCTGGGGAGATATTTATTCGAACAGTACAATTTCCCCCGAAATCAGAACCCACTCGTAAATCAGAGATCTGCTCGCTGTTCGAATCCCGGTGCAGTCTCATACAGAGCCAAATCGCCCAGTAACCAGACGCCTCGCTCGACAGTTGGAGTTCGAGAAGAGCCTAGGCCGGGATTTGAACCCGGGGTCTCGTCCTTACCAAGGACGCGCTTTACCGCTAAGCTACCCAGGCAGGCATTCCTTGGTTGTCCGGGTTCCTCTTTAGGGGTTTCGATTCGAATCGCCCCGGAACCGTGGTAGCGTATGTCGATTAGCGGTCCGCGGCGGAGGTGACCGCGTCGTCTCCGCCGCCGCCTCGGTAGAGGGCCGCGATGCGCTCGACGGTCCCTTCGGAGACGGTCTCGTCGGCCGGCGGGAAGTCGCCGTCGTGGGTGTCGGCCAGCCC
>NZ_JPES01000091.1:0-26625 GCF_000730175.1 Haloferax sp. ATB1
AGTTCTGAGCCGGCCCCACCCCGCAACTCGGTTCGAATCTATTTTCGCGCGCTCGCGTCCCCGCCAGCGACGCCCAACGTCCGGGAGTACGCGACGGCCGCCGAGGTCGGTTCGTGGCGGTTCGTGGCGACAGCCGACCAGCCGACGACACCGATGTACATTCCCGTTCACGAGCGTCGAAAACCGGGCGTCGTCCATCGATTTTCTGCCTGCCGAATACTTCACATTCGCGGGCCTATTGCGGGCATGAAATCGTACAAGGCCAAGATGGTCGAACCCATCGAACTCCCCTCGCGCGAGGAGCGCGAGGCCGCCCTCGAACGGGCCGGCTACAACGCGTTCAACCTCGACGCCCGTGACGTGTACATCGACCTCCTGACCGATTCGGGGACGGGCACCATGTCGGCAGAGCAGTGGGCGGCGATGATTCGCGGCGACGAGGCCTACGCCGGAAGCGAGTCGTTCGCCCGACTCGCGGAGTCGGTCCGTGACGTGATGGGCTTCGAGCACGTCGTGCCGACCCATCAGGGTCGCGGCGCTGAGAACGTCCTCTACGGCGTCCTCTTGGAGGACGGCGACGTAGTGCCGAACAACTCGCACTTCGATACGACCCGCGCCCACATCGTCAATCAGGGTGCGGAACCGGTCGACTGCCCGTCGCCAGCCTCTCGGGACCCCAACTCGACGGAGACGTTCAAGGGTAACTTCGACATCGACGCGGGCTACGCGCTCGTCGAGGAGGTCGGCGCCGACGCGATTCCCGTCGTCGTCCTCACCATCACGAACAACTCCGTCGCCGGCCAGCCCGTCTCGATGGCGAACATCCGCGCCACCGCCGAGTTCGCCCGCGACATCGACGCCATGTTCGTCATCGACGCCTGCCGGTTCGCCGAGAACGCCCACTTCATCAAGACCCACGAGGCGGGCTACGAGAACCACTCGGTCGCCGAAATCGCCCGCGCGCAGTTCGAACACGCCGACGCCATCACGATGTCCGGCAAGAAGGACGCGCTCGTCAATATCGGCGGCTTCGCCGCGATGCGCGACGAGACGGTGTTCGAACACGCGAAACAGCGCGCCATCCTCTACGAGGCTTTCCCACCTACGGCGGCCTCTCGGGCCGCGACATCGAGGCGATGGCCGTCGGCCTCCGCGAGGCCGTCACGCCGCCGTACGTGTCCGACCGCGTCGAGCAGGTGGCCGAACTGGGCGACCTCCTCGTCGAGGCCGGCGTCCCCGTCTACCAGCCGACGGGTTGGTCACGCGGTCTACCTCGACGCCGGCGAGGTGTTCCCGCACGTCCCGAAAGACGAGTTCCCCGGACAGCAACTCGTCTGCGCGCTCTACCTCGAAGGCGGCGTCCGCGGCGTCGAACTCGGCGGATTCGCGTTCCCCGGCACGGACCGCCCGGACCTCGTGCGCCTCGCGCTCCCGCGGCGCACCTACAGCCGCGAGCACCTCGAACACGTCGCGGAGACGGCCGCGAAGGTGATGGAATCGGCCGGCGAGTACGGCGGCCTCGAAATCGTCGCGGAGCCGCCGATGAAGGAGCTTCGGCACTTCTCGGCGCGGCTCGAACCGGTGTCGAACTGACGGCTTCGGGATAGCTACTCGCTTTTTCCCTACTTCCCCTCGTACAGCCGACTCGCCAGCCGCTCCGGCAGGCCGACCTCGCGCACGCGCTCCGCGACGCGGTCGATGTCGTAGTTGACGCGCTCCGCCTCGATTTCCATCGCGTCGAGGTCGGCGACCGCGTAGGCCGCCCGCGGGTCGCCGTCGCGGGGTTGGCCGACGCTTCCGGGGTTCAGCACGATTCCGTCGTCGTAGATTCGGTGGCCCTGGACGTGGGTGTGGCCCAACACCAGCAGGTCCTCGCCGTCGAGGAGCGACGGCGAGAAGTCGTCGGGGTAGGTGTAGCGGTCGGGGTCGTTGGGGTGGCCGTGGGCGAGTTTGACCCGCTCGTCGGCGACGTGCCGCGTGTTCGGGAGCGCGGAGAGCCACTCCATCGACGACGGCGACAGCGCGTCGGGGCGTAGTCGACGCCCCGCGGCCGCCATGCTGTTGAAGCGGAAGCCGGTCCCCGACGTGACCGCGCGGTCGTGGTTCCCCGAGACCGTCGGCACGTCCCGCTCGGCGAGTTCGGACACGCACTCCTCGGGCCACGGGTTGTAGCCGACCACGTCGCCGGCGCAGACCAATCGGTCGACCGGCGGCATCGATTCGAACACCGCGTCGAGTGCCGGGAGGTTCCCGTGCACGTCCGAGATGACGCCCAGACGCATGGCTCGATGTACGGTGTGCGCGGCTGAAAAATCTCGGGCCGAGCCGGCGTTAGTCGCCGTTCGTAGAAGGCGGTCGTCGACCGCGTCGCCGACGGTCGCGGCGGCGGCGCAGACGGCGTGTTCGAACTCGTGGTCGTACAGTTCGCGGGCCGCGTCGGCGGCGGTCTCCGCATCGAGGTCGAACGCGCGCGGGTCGTCTTCCTCGTAGGTCGCCACGAGCGTGGGTTCGGTGACGGCTTCCACGACGAGCGCGTCCTTGCGGACGATGCCGATGAAGGCCTCGTCGTCGCCGACGACGCCCGCGATGCGGGGCGTGTCGTAGTCGTCTTTCTCGTAGTCGAGCGCGAGCAGAATCTCGGCGAGGGCGTCGCGCGGCGGGTAGCCGAGGTCGAGTTTCTCCGCGATGGGGTCGACCTGCGAGCCGTTGCCGACGACGACGTAGTCGCCGCCCTCGCGGACGCAGTTGTAGGCGATGTAGGGGTTGTCGGTCTCGGGGGCGTCGGGCGTCGGCCCGACGGTCAGGGCGTCGTCCCGGTCGACGACCTGTCGGTTCGGGAAGGACCGAGAGGAGACGCGATACGCACCGATTCCGGGGCCAACGACGACGAAACGTCCGACGTACATACACGAGAGTGGATAGAATAGGGGCAAATAGTTGGCGGTTTATGCACGTCTGTCCGTCACCATGGCATAAAATCGCACGGCGGAATCGACACGCAACGTTTACAAATACCCGCGAAGTACGAACTGATGCGAAGTCCCATGGGGTAGTGGCCAATCCTGTTGCCTTCTGGGGGCAACGACCCAGGTTCGAATCCTGGTGGGACTACTTCTCAGCGTTCTACTCTCGCATCTTTGAGGCCGCGCCGTCCCCTGTTCTCCAGTTGAAACGAAGGGGTAGGTTTCAGAAACCAAAGGGGTCCGTTTCGAGTGGAATTTTCCAGCACGTGGTTCTCAAACCCTCGAATTCAGACGATACGGGCCGCGAAAACTGATTAGCGTTCGACCGCGAGGAGCGCCACTCGTTCTTTGACCAGCGCCGGGAGGTCGCCGTCGGCGACGTTCAACTCCGTCTCGCCCACGTCGAACACGTCGCGGACGAGCGCTCTCGTCGTAGTCGCCGAGAGTCTCTGCGGGTTCGAGGTCGAGTCGGTCGAACAGCGCGGCCTCGGCGTCGGCCTCGTCGCCGCCGTCGACGAGAATCACGACGGGGAGCGTCCCCTCCGAGACGCCGATTTCGAACGCGCGGTTGATCTGCCGGCGGCCGCTGGCGTAGAGGAGGATTTCGACGGCCCGGTCGCGGGCGATTTCGTTGCCGCGGGCGATGGCCCGGTCGGCGAGTTCGGTCGCCCGTTCGAGGTGCTCGCGGTCCACGACGTACCGGGCGTCGAACGCCTGAATCGTCGCGCCCGTCTCGTCGGCCACCTCGCCGACGACCGCGATGAACGAATCGAGGTCCGAGACGGTCGCCTCGGCTTCGACGAGTCTCATTCGAAATCACCCAGACTGGCCTGCTGGTCGGCGCGCTCTTTGGCCGTCTCGAAGCCGGCGTCGTCGGGGACGGCGTCGTCCGGCGCGTCGCCTTCGTCCACCTCGTCCATCGAGGGGTCTTTTCGACCCGCGGCTTCGAGGATGTTCTGGGCCGTCTTCCTGCGACCCCGGAGGGCCGCGAGAATGCGCGACTTGTCGGCCTCGCGGAGGTCGGCCCGGCTCTCGACGCCGGCCTCGAACAGCCGACGGGCGCGCTTTCGGCCGACGCCGCGGACGCCGGCGAGGTCGAGCAGTTCCTCGCGGACGCCGTACTCGACGCGCTTTTTCGCCTCGCGGACCGCGTACACCGAATCGAGGTCGAGTTCGGAGGCGAGTCGCTCGGCCGCACCGAGGAGCCACTCGGCGGTCTCGACCTTCCCGCGGATGTCGCCGGGGCCGACGCCGTAGCGCTCGGTGATGCGGTCCTCGTCCACCTCGCCGACCCAGTCTTCGAGGAGTTTCGCGGTCTTCAGCGCCGACAGCCAGTCTTCGAACGCCACGTCCTCGTACTCCGAGGGAACGCGCCCGAGGAACTCCGGTTCGCGCTCGTAGCACAGTTCGGTGTAGGTCTCGCGGTCGCCGGACTTCAGGTAGAGCTGATACATGTCCGGCGTCCGGCAGACGAGGTGGTAGAGACCGAGCGGCGTCGGATACGTCCGGTCCGTCTCGAACGTCGTCGGCGTCGCCGTCGCCGCCGTCCGCACCGCCTCCACCGCCGGCGTCGTCGGCGACCATCTCGCTCGCCCGCTGGAAGCCACCGGGCTCATCGTCCGACTCGCTCCGGTCTCGTTTCGGCTTCTCCGGCGTCTCACCCGCGAGGGCCCGGAGCTTCTCGTTCCGGTGGTCCGCGGCCCATTCGAGGCCGTCGATGATTTCCGCGGCGCTCATCGGGTCGAGGTAGAGCCGCGAGACGGTGTGGCCGACGGGCGTCGCCCGAATCGTCTCACCGTCGAACTCGACGAACCCGTTCACTTCGAGGTAGTCGAGCACGCGGTCTGTCACCTGTCCCAGTCGCTCGGGGTCGTCGGTCTGGGTCGCATACAGCGTCTGGTCGAGGAATTCGAGCAGCCCCTCGCGGGTGTGGGCGAAACCGGAGGCGATCGTCGCGAGCAGATGCGTCCGCAGGGCGGGCTCGGCCGCGAGCTTCGACCGCACGTCCTCGGCGTCGGCCCAGATGTACCGCTCGAACAGTTCGTCGCGGGCGTCGGCGTCCTTCGCCAACAGCACCGCCTCGCCGTAGGGGTCGAGGCCGGGCCGGCCGGCGCGACCCATCATCTGGTGGACTTCGAGCACGTCCAGCGGCTTCATCCCGCCGTAGTCGCCGTCGTAGCGCTGCCAGTCGCGGACGACGACGCGGCGGCTCGGGGTGTTGACGCCGGCGGCGAGCGTCGGCGTCGCGCAGATGCACTTGATGAGTCTGTCGCGGAAGGCGTCTTCCACGAGCGTTCGGTGCTCCGCGGCGAGTCCCGCGTGGTGGAACGCCGCACCCTTGGCGACCGCGTTGGCGAGGTCCTCGGAGGTCTCGGTGTCGGACACGTCGCGTATCTCGGCGGCGAGTTCCGCGAGGTCGCTCCGTTCGTCGCCGGTGATGTACCGCTCCGTCACGTCGGCCATGCGGCGGGCCGCGGACTCCGCGTTGCGCCGCGAGTTCACGAAGACGAGCGAGGAGCCTTGGTCGCCGTCGCCGTCGCCCTCCAACGCGTCGGCGACGAGCGCGGGCGTCTGTCGCTCCCCGCGGCCGACCGGCACCTCGCGTTGGCTCCCGTCGGCGAAGGAGACGGCGTTGCCGTAGTGGACGCCCATCTTGAGGTCGATGGGTCGCCAGTCGGACTTGACGAGTTCCGCGTCGAGCCAGTCGGCGACGACGCCCGCGTTGCCGACGGTCGCCGAGAGCGCGACGACCTGCAGGTTCGGGTTGAGCCGGCGGAGCTTCGCCAGCGTGACCTCCAGCGTCGGCCCCCGATGGCGGTCGTCGACGAGGTGGACCTCGTCGGCGACGACGCAGGTGAGTTGGTCCATCCACGCCGCGTTGTTTCGGACGAGCGAGTCGACCTTCTCGGAGGTGGCGACGATGATGTCGCGCGAGGAGAGCCACTCGCCGTCGGACTCGTAGTTGCCGGTCGAGACGCCGACGTCGATGCCGTACTCCTCCCAGCGCTCGAACTCGGCTTTCTTCTCGGAGGCGAGCGCCCGGAGCGGGACGATGTACAGCGCCTTCCCGCCGCGCGCGACGCTCGACAGCATCGCCAGTTCGGCGATGAGCGTCTTCCCGCTCGCCGTCGGGACGGCGGCCACGAGGCTCTCGCCGTCCGTCAGGCCGGCCTCGACGGCCTCGGCCTGCGGCGGGTACAGCTCCTCGATGCCCTCGTCGCGGAGGGCCTCGGGAACCCCCGTCGGTAGGCCCGTCAGGTCCGCAGTTCGCATTGCATCCCCCTTGGACCGTCCCCCGGTTTAAGCCATCGGGTCGGGACGGGTGCGGGCGCGGGCGCATCGGTCTCGCGTCGGCAGGGCTTTGTACGGCCCGGCGGTACGATTGCCCATGAAAGTCGAGTACGACCGCGACACCTGTATCGGCATGTTCCAGTGTGTCGACGAGTGGGAGGGCTTCGAGAAGAACGTCGACGACGGCAAGGCCGACCTCGTCGACGCCGAGGAGACCGACGACGGCGTCTTCGTCCGCGAGGTCCCCGAGGACGCCGAGTTCGACGCGAAGTTCGCCGCCCGCGTCTGTCCCGTCGAGGCCATCCGCGTCCTCGACGACGACGGCGAACAGCTCGTCCCCTGACCGCGACGCCGACGAGCCTGCTGTTTTCTCTCGCTTCTTCGACGCGACCGAGCCGTGCGACCGTCGACCGTGGGGCGCGTCCCCGAACCCCTCCGTTTCGACTGGAGATTCGGCCGACGATAGAGTGTAAAAGTTAAGCGGCGGCCCCCTAATCGTGCCACTATGAGCCAAGCGACGAAAATCGTGCTCGGTACCGTCGGCGTGTCGGCCCTGCTGGCCGTCGTGTTCGTCGGGATGAGCATCGCCTGAGCGGATGTTCGAGACGCGCACCCTGCCGTCGGACCTCGAATCGGTCCGCGACGAGTACGCTCCCGGCGCGCTCGTCTTGGACGTGGCCGGCGACTTCGACACTATCCCCCCCGAGGCCGCGGAGAACCTCGGGCTGGTGGTCGAGTCGCTCTCCCCGGCGGCGTACCCCGCGGAGTGGCTACCAGACGACGCGCCCCAACAGCTCCGGCGCTACGCGTCGTCCGATTTCACCATCGGGATGCCCGGCGACGGCACCGTGACGTGGTCCCGACAGACCGACCCGCCGGTCGTGCTGGTGAAGTACCGCGCGAAGGGGACGCCCGACGACTTCCTGGATTTCCTCATCGCCGAGGCGTTCGTGCAGGCCGGGAACGACGAGATTCCGGAGCACTTCCTCCCCTTCTTCGGCGAGCGCTACCGCGACCTCGCGGCGGCAACACCCCTCGGCCCGAGCGAGACGTATCAGGTCGCCGCCGCCCTCTACGAGGGCTGGGTCGGTCTCCACACCCGCGAGGCGTTCGCGTCGTGGGAGGGCGACCACGAGCGCCTCCACGACGCGTGGGTCGACGCCGGCGGCCGACTCGACGACCGGCTCGCGAACCTCCCGCGACTCGTCGCGCTCGGCAGACTCTCCTTCGCCGAGGCGACCGAGTTCGCGTGTTCGGCCGTCAAACACGGCCGGGACCTCCCCGCGCCGTTTTCGGCGCTGGACACCGCGGCGTACCGCGACCACGGGCCGAACTACGCGGTCAAGTGGGCCGAAAAGACGTTCGCGCAACTCGCAGCGGACGACGACGCGGCGTCGGGCGGCGACGATGCGGCCACCGACGACTCGGCCGCAGACGACGCCGACTCGGCGTAGTCGGTCGCGCCCGAGCGCGTCGCGTACCGCCTCAGAACTCGGTCGTGACGGTGCCGTCCTCGTCGAGGTCGACGACGCCGTCGAACAGTTCGCGGAAGCGGTCGAGCGTCTCCTGGTCGTGGACCTCCTTCGAGAGGTGGAACAGCCCCACCGCGTCGAACTCGTCGAGGAGTTCGAGAATCTGCTTCGTCGCCTCGAAGGCGCGGTCCTCGTCGGCGTAGTAGGCCATCTCCGTGACCGAATCGACGCTGAGCCGGAGCTTTCCGTCGTGGCGCTCGAGGAACTGCCGGGTCTTTTCGACGATGGCGTCGAGGTCGTCGGGGGCCGCGACGTAGTAGATGTTGTCCGAACTGCGCCGGGAGTAGCCCCGCTCGATAGAGAGCGTGTCGAGGATGGTGGCGCTGGACTCGTCGACCTCGTAGTGTTCCAGCTTCTGTTCGACTTCGCGCGCGGTCGTCCGCGTCGAGATGACGAGGAAGCGGTCGGTGTCGACCTTGAAGAAGTCCGTGTCGATGCGGTCGGTCTCGCCGATGCTCGGATGAAGGAGCAAGATACCTGTGCCGCCCGGAATCGTTTCGGGCGCGTCTTCGATGGCGAGCTCGTAATCCATACTCCAAGCAGTTACCCTGCCGACTTAATGCTTCATGCCGCTCGGGCGGTGGCGTCCCCGAATCGTGACGTGTGTTCACTCTCCTCGCACCGGGGCGTCAGAACAGCGAGTCGGCCGTGGCGGCGCCGATGACGCTGAACACCGCGCCGACGCTCGTCGCCTTGAGCGTGATGCGGAGCACCGCGAGGTCGAGTTCGTACCCCAGTACGGAGACGAGGACCTCTCCCGACACGTCCGAGAGGAACGTCCCCGGCGCGTCGAACGCGATCGCGAGGATGAACACGGAGAGGTACGAGACGGTGATGAGCGAGATGAACCGGACGGGAATCCCGCCGACCTCGCGCTCTCGGTCGGGGTCGCGGTCGTCGGCCTTGTAGAGCGCGCCGTAGCCGACCGCGAGCACGATAAAGAGCGTGAGAATCGCCTGCGCGAACGACATGCTCCGCGCGAGCACCCACACCTCTTCGGTGACGACGAACGGCCCCGCGAGGAGGAACCCGCCGACGACCTGCTGGGCGGTGTCGGCGAGTGCGAACCGGCGGCGGACTCCGACCATACCCCGTCGTCGGGGCGGCGGTAATTAAAAGGCGCGACGGGAACGCAGCCGAGTCGTCGCTGGATTCGACGCCTCCGCGCCCCCGGTCCGAACGCATTTTCACCCCGGCGCGCGAGGGTCCGGTATGAGCGTCCGCGACGAGTTCGACGCCTGGGCGGCCGACGGCCGCGACAAGGGCATGGAGGACCGACACTGGCACACCGCGAAGCACGCGCTCGCACGGATGCCCGTCGAGGAAGGCGACACCGTCGTCGACCTCGGAACCGGAAGCGGCTACGCCCTGCGCGCGCTCCGCGACACGAAGGGCATCGGCCGAGGCTTCGGTCTCGACGGCTCCCCCGAGATGGTCCAGAACGCCCGCGAGTACACCGACACCGACGACCTCTCGTTTCTCGTCGGCGACTTTGACGACCTCCCGTTCGAGGACGATAGCGTCGACCACGTCTGGTCGATGGAGGCGTTCTACTACGCCGCCGACCCGCACCACACCCTCGAAGAAATCGCCCGCGTCCTCAAGCCGGGCGGCACGTTCTACTGCGCGGTCAATTACTACGAGGAGAACGTCCACTCCCACGAGTGGCAGGACCTCATCTCCATCGACATGACTCGCTGGTCCCACGCGGAGTACCGCGAGGCGTTCCGCGACGCCGGCCTCCACGTCGCCGAACAGGACTCCATCGCCGACCTCGACATCGACATCCCGGCGGCTTCGGAGTTCCCGACCGACGACTGGGAGACCCGCGAGGAGATGGTCGAGCGCTACCGGACGTTCGGCACGCTCCTGACGGTCGGCGTCGCGCCCTGACGCGGCACGGAACTGACACGGAACCGACCGACTCGCGCTTCCGACCTACTCGACGATGTGGGCCGACGCCGGGGCGAATCCGACTTCCAGCGTCGTCCCGACCTCGAACGCCGCGTCCGACTTCTCGCCGCCGTCTTCGACCGCAACCACGAGTTCCGTCCCGCCCCAGTCGAGTCTGACCCGCGTCGTCGCCCCCTGAAACTCGGTGTCGACGACGGTCCCGCGAATTTGGTTCGTCCCCGCGCCGACCCGGAGCTGTTCGGGCCGGACGCAGAAAGTGAGGCTGTCGCCGGTCTCGGGACGTGCGGGCCGGTCGCCGTCTCTCCCGTCGCTTTTAGTACCTTCGCCGGACGCCCGACTACCCCGCCCGAGGACGCGTCGCCCCTCGGCCAACGTGAACACCGCGTCGCCGACGCCGACGCGAATCCCCCCCGTTTCCGGTCGAGACTCGACGACCGCATCGAGGACGTTGTTCTCGCCGAGGAACTCCGCGACGAACCGCGTCCGGGGGCGGTGGTAGAGTTCGCGGGGTCGGCCGACCTGTTCGACGCGGCCGCGGTTGAGGACGGCCACCCGGTCTGAGACCGCGAGCGCCTCCGACTGGTCGTGGGTGACGTAGACGGTCGTCACGCCGAGTTCCGACTGGATGCGCTTTACCTGTCGGCGGAGGCGGTCGCGGAGTCGGGCGTCCAGCGCCGACATCGGCTCGTCGAGGAGCAGCAGGTCCGGACCGGGTGCGAGGGCGCGGGCGAGCGCGACCCGCTGTTGCTGCCCGCCCGAAAGCGAGTCGGGGTCGCGGTCTTCGAACCCCGCGAGGTCGACGAGGTCCAGCAGTTCCGCGACGCGCTCGTCGCGGGAGCCGCCGCCCGGCGGGTCGGTAAAGCGGAGTCCGTAGGCGACGTTCTCACCGACGCTGAGATGCGGGAACAGCGCGTAGTTCTGGAACACGACGCCGACGCCCCGCGACTCGGGCGCGACGCCGGCCATCGACTCGCCGTCGAAGCGGACGGCCCCCTCGGTGGGGGCTTCGAAGCCGGCGATACAGCGGAGCGTGGTCGTCTTGCCGCAGCCAGAGGGGCCGACGAGCGTGAAGAACTCGCCGTCGTCGACCGACAGCGAGACGGAATCGAGCGCCGTCGCCGACCCGTAGCGCTTGGACACCGCGTCGAGTTCGAGTCTCACGGGTTCGCCTCCGAAGTCACGTGCTTCCCTCGCCGGCGGACGGTCATAATTCTCACTTCCCGCGGCTCGCCCTCGTCTTGTTCTCCGGGCTCCCTCATAGCTCGCCCCACCGGCCGCCGAAGCGGTCCACAACGAGGAAGCTGGCGGACGTGACGAGAAGCAGGAGACAGCCCATCGCCGTCGCGGGGCCGAGCCGTCGCCCGAGGAACCGCTCGACTGCGATGGGCATCGTGTAGCTCCCCGCGCCCTCCGCGAGGATGATTGTCGAATCGAACTCGCCGATGCTGATGGCGACGGCGAACGCCGCGCCCGCGACGACGCCGGTCCAGACGAGCGGCAGTTCGATGTCAACGAGCGCGCGGGTTCTGTTCGCGCCGAGCGACCGCGCGGACTCCACGAGCCGGCCATCGAGCCGGGCGAAAAGCGGCGCGACGTTCCGGGTGACGAATGGGTACGCGCCGACGGCGTGGGCCGCCACGATGGCGAGCGCGCCGGTGACGCGGATTCGCGTCCCAAGCACGTCGACGCCGAACACCAGCCCGCGGAGCAGGCCGAGGCCGACGACGATGCCCGAGACGGCGAAGGGAGCCATCGAGAGCACGTCGATGAGCCCGCGCCCGCGGTACCGGCGGGTCGTGAGGACGGCCATCGTCACGCCCATCGGGACGGCCACGACGAGCGTCCCCGCGGCGAAGGCCAGCGAGTTCAGGATGGCCGGGAGGGGCTTGACCTGAAAGCTCGCGCCGGTCGCCTGCCGCTCAGCGAGGAAGGCGTAGTTGGCGAGGGTGAAGCCGCCGTCGCCGCCGGTGACGCTCGCCAGAATCATGCTGGCGATGGGGACGACGAACACCAGTACGACGACGAGGGCGTAGCCGGCGATGCCGGCGGTTCGGAGCGTCGATTTCGGCGTCCAGTCGGCGGGGAGAACGGACCGACGAGGAAGCGGATTCGCCGCGCCGCCGGCCGACCGCTGGCTCGCCTCGTACCGGAGGTAGACGGCGGTCAGCGTGATGGAGATGACCGTCTCGATGACCGCGAGGCTGGCGGCCTCGGCGTACGCGAGGTCTCGCACCCGCGAGTAGACGAACACCTCGATGGTCGCCAGTTGGAAGCCGCCGAGCGCGAGGACGATGGGGAACGACGCGAAGGTGAAGATGAACGTCAGGGTCGCGCCGACGCCGATAGAGGGCAGGAGCTGTGGGAGAACCACGTCGCGGAAGGCCCGCCGCGGACTCGCGCCGAGCGAGCGGGCGGTTTCGACGGTTCGGGCGTCCACGCTCTCCCACGCGGCGGTGACGACGCGGGCGACGAGCGGGGCGTTGTAGAACGCGTGGGCGACGATGATGGCTTCGAGCGTGAACAGCAGTTCGACCGGCGGGAGGCCGACGGCGGAGAGCGCGCGGTTCAGCGTCCCGTTGCGGCCGAACGTCGCCACGAAGCCGATGGCGACCATGATAGAGGGCATGACGAACGGGAGGATGGTAAGCGAACGGAGCGTCTCGCGGCCGCGAAACTCGAAGCGCGAGAACAGCCACGCGGCGGGGAGGCCGAGCGCGAGGCTGGCGAGCGTCGAGTAGAACGCCTGTTTCGCGGTGAACCAGATGATGTCGACGAGGTAGAACTCGCTCGTCAGAATCGCCGTGATGGGTTCGATAGTGAGCCGGCCGTCGGCGAGGACGGCGTCGGCGAAGACGGTGGCGACGGGGTAGTAAAACAGGACGAGGAGGACGACGGCGGTGAGCGCCGCGACGAGGGTGAGCAGCCGCTGTTCGAGGGCGCGGGCGACCCGGCGAACCGACACGCGGCTCACCGACTCACCTCACTTTCTGGCGAACTCGCGGGCCCACGCGTCGGTCCAGTCACTCAGGTTGTCCTGAAGCCGGTCGTAGGAGAACGTGACGGCTTCCGGCGGCTCTTGGGCGTACTGCGCAAAGTCCTCGGGCAGTTCCGCGGTGGTCGTCGCCGGGAACTGGACGTTGCGGACGGCGATTTCGGCCTGCACTTCGGGCCGGAGCATGAAGTCCATGAACTCGGCCGCGAGGTCGGGGTTCGACGCGTCGGCGAAGGGAGCCATCCCTTCGGGGTTGGCGTAGCCCTGGTCGTTCAGGAAGCGAATCTGGTGTTTCGCCATGTCCTCGCCGGACTCGGCGGCGTACACCTGGTCGGTCGAGTACGAGACGACCATCGGGGCCTCCCCGTTCGAGTAGGCGTTGTAGGAGTCCTCCCAGTTGCCGAGGACGCGGACGTTGTTTTCCTTCAGGCTCGCCCAGTAGTCGAGGTAGCCGTCTTCGCCCTTGGCGTCGATGGTGTGGAGCAAGAACGCCTGTCCCGTCGCCGACGACGTGGGGTTCTGCGCGAGGAGCGCGCCCGCGTACTCGGACTCCAGTAGGCCGTCGAACGTCTCGGGGGCGACGAAGTTGCCGTCGCCGTAGGTCTCGTTGTAGACGAGCGAGATGTAGCCCGTGTCGTAGGGGACCGCGCGGCCCTGCGGGTCGAAGTTCAGTTGCTCGTTCACGTCGCCGAGTCGGGACAGCCCCTCAGCGGGCGAAAACAGCGCCTCGTCGAGGTTCTGGTCGATGCGGACGAGCATCTGCGCGTCGAGGCCGACGTAGAGGTCCGCGCCGGACTCGACGCCCTGGAGGGCGCGCTCGATGTAGTAGTTCACGCCCGAGTCGGGCGTCTGCCACTCCAGCGTCGCGTCGAATTCGGACTCGAACGTCTCTTTCAGCCACGGACCGGGGCTCGAACTCGGCGCGTCGACGAACGAGCCGTAGGTGCCGACGGTGAGCGTCGGCGACTCGCCGCCCGTGGTCGTCCCCTCGGTCGTCGTCGTGGTCGCGGTCGTCTCGGTCGCGTCGCCCGAAGCCTCGGTCGTCGTCTGTTCGCCGCCGGTCCCGGTACAGCCGGCGAGGAGAGCGGAGACGCCCCCCGCACCGGCGGCCTTCAGGAAAGTGCGTCGTCTCATTACTCGGTTGTTGCACTCTGTGGTACTTAACGGGAGTGATGTTCTTGGAGCGGATAAACGGCCGAATCCGTCGGATTCGAGGTCCGTATCGGGAGAACGACTTTATCCTCGGCGGGAGTAACTCCGGAGGTGACTACTTCTCGTCCGTACATCCTCGGCGGTGTGCTCGCCCTGTTCGCGCTGCTCGCGGCGGTCATACTTGCGGACGTGTTGGCGACGGTGTTTTTCGCCATCACCGTCGCCTACCTGCTCGTGCCCCTCAGGCGACGCCTCGAAGCGCGCGGGGGTTCCCGATGGGTCGCCAGCCTCGTCGCCACCGTCGTCGCGGCGGTCGGCGTCGGCGTCGTGCTCGCGCCGCTCGTCGTCATCGTCTTCCTCCGACTGAGCGACATCCTCGAACTCGCGGCGCTCCTGCCCGACGTGGTGACCGTCGAGTTCCTCGGAATGGTCGAGACGGTGACGCTCGACGACGTGGTTGCTGTCGGTCTCAACCTGCTCCAGTCGCTCGGCCGCGCCGCCGCAACCGCCGCGCCCGTGGTCCTCATCAAACTCACGCTGTTCGGCTTCCTCGTGTTCTCGCTGCTCCTCAGCGGCGACGCCGTCGGGCGGACGCTCCTCGCGCTGGTCCCCGCCGACTACCGGGATGCGGCGACGGCGCTCAACGAGCAGGCCCGCGAGACGCTGTTCGCCATCTACGTCCTGCAGGCAGCGACCGCCGTCGGCACGTTCGCCATCGGCCTCGTTGTCTTCTGGGCGCTCGGCTACGACTACGTCGTCACGCTCGCCACGGTCGCGGCCGTCCTCCAGTTCATCCCCATCGTCGGGCCGAGCGTCCTGCTCGCGGCGATGGCCGTCTACCACGTCGCGGTCGGCGACCTCGTCGCCGCTGCGCTCGTCGTCACGGTCGGCGGGTTCGCGGTCGCGTGGCTCCCGGACATCCTGATTCGCCCGCGACTCGCGAAGGAGACCGCCGACCTGCCGGGGAGCCTCTACTTCGTCGGCTTCGTCGGCGGCCTGCTCAGCCTCGGCCCGGTCGGCATCATCGCCGGCCCGCTCGTCGTCGCCCTCCTCGCGGAGTCCGTGGACCTGCTCGGCGCGGAGTTACGCGTCGACGACGGCGGAGGCGACGAGACCACGGACGGCGACGGCACCGGCGACGACGCGGCCGAGCCGAACTCCCCGTAATCTCGCCTGTCAGCCCTCGACGACCGCGCCGTCGCGTTCCTCCCACTCGGTGAGACTGCCCTCGTAGAACGCCACGTCGTCGTAGCCGAGGTGCGAGAGCACGACGTAGGTGTGGCTGATGCGCCGGGCGGTGTTGCAGTAGAGGACGACCCGTCGGTCCGGGGTGACCCCCGCGGCGTCCAGAATCGAGTCGAGTTCGTCCCGTGGCTTCAGCCCGCGCGTCTCGTCGTCGACGAGTTCGCGCCAGTCGAGGTTGACCGCGCCGGGGAGGTGACCCTCGTCGTACTCCGCGGGGTCGCGGGTGTCCACGATGACGGTCTCCGGGTCGTCGAGCGCGGCCTCGACGGCCTCGAAGTCCACGAGCGGCGTCTCGGCCGGCTCGGTTATCTCGTAGACCGTTCCCTCGACTTCGGTCGCCTCGGTCGTTGTCTCGCGCTCGCGGTTCCACGCGCTGAAGTCGCCGTCGAGGAGGTGGAGTCGCTCGGGGTCGTGCCCGTAGAGGAGCGCGGTCACGAGAAAGCGGGCCGCGAAGACGCCGTGGGTGTCGTCGTAGGCGACCACGTCGTCGTCGGTCGCGACGCCCGCGCCCGACAGGAGGTCGGTCCACGCGTCGCGGCCGGGGAGCATTCCCACGTCGCCGTCGGCGCTCCGGAACTTGTCAAACGGTATCGACACCGCGCCGGGGAGGTGCCCGATGCCGTCGAACTCCCAGCCGTCGCGCACGTCCACCACGCGCACGTCGCCGAGTCGGTCCGCGAGCCACGTCGAAGAGACCACGTCTACCATGTCCCCTCGTTTCCGGGCCGCGGATTTAGGTCCGCCCCTCTTCGCACCCCTCGCCACGTGTCCGGGGTAGCGGATGTTGTTGCTGGTTCCGTCGGATACCGGGTTGAAATCGCCCGAGACGGTCGTTCTCCGAGCCACTTTCGCCGTCTCCCCCGCCATATCTGGGATAATATTGCCGCATCACCCGAGGTCAGGCCGTACATGCCGTCGCTGTGAGAGTTATGGGCCTCCCTGTTGTACGGAGAAACGCGATGTCAAACTCCGATTACGCGAAGGACGTACTCGTCTCTGCGGACTGGGTGGAGAGCCACCTCGACGAGTTCCAGAGCGATGACGCGGCGTACCGACTCGTCGAAGTGGACGTGGACACCGAGGCGTACGACGAGAGCCACGCCCCCGGTGCCATCGGGTTCAACTGGGAGTCCCAGCTGCAGGACCAGACGACCCGCGACGTGCTGACCAAGGAGGACTTCGAGGACCTCCTCGGCTCGCACGGTATCTCCGAGGACTCCACGGTCGTTCTCTACGGCGACAACTCCAACTGGTTCGCCGCCTACACCTATTGGCAGTTCAAGTACTACGGCCACGAGAACGTTCACCTGATGAACGGCGGCCGCGACTACTGGGTCGACAACGACTATCCGACGACCGACGAAGTCCCGTCCTTCCCGGAGCAAGACTACACCGCCAAGGGTCCCTTCGAGGACATCCGCGCGTACCGCGACGACGTCGAGAAGGCGGTCGACAAGGGCCTTCCCCTCGTCGACGTTCGCTCGCCCGAAGAGTTCTCCGGCGAGATTCTCGCGCCCCCGGGACTGCAGGAGACCGCCCAGCGCGGCGGCCACATCCCCGGCGCGAGCAACATCTCGTGGGCCGCGACCGTCAACGACGACGGCACCTTCAAGTCCGCCGACGAACTCCGCGACCTCTACGCGGACCAGGGCATCGAAGGCGACGAGTCCACCATCGCCTACTGCCGCATCGGCGAGCGCTCGTCCATCGCGTGGTTCGCCCTTCACGAACTCCTCGGCTACGAGAACGTCACCAACTACGACGGCTCGTGGACGGAGTGGGGCAACCTCGTCGGCGCGCCCGTCGAGAAGGGTAACTGAGCCGCCTCGGCCTCGGTTCGAATCGAACCCGACTGTACCGGTTTCTTTTTGCGGGTTCACATCGGCAGGACGCTGATACCGACGGCGACGAGCACGCCCGCGCCGAGAAGCACCATCACGCAGTAGCCCATGATGTCGCGGACCGACAGGCCGCTGATGGAGAGCAGCGGGATGGCCCAGAAGGGCTGAATCATGTTGGTCCACGCGTCGCCCCACGAGGCGGCGACGGCGACCCGCGGGATGGACTCGCCGGACGCCTTCGCGGCCGTGACGAGCGTCTCGCCGATGACGGCCCACTCGCCCCCGCCGGAGGGAACGAAGAAGTTCACGAGACCGGCGGTGAAGAAGGCGAACGCCGGGAGCGTCCCGTCGGGCGCGACGGCGACCATGCCCTGTGCGATTTGCGTGGCGAGGCTGACGGAGCCCTCCGGCGCGTAGGCCATGATGCCCATGATGCCCGCGTAGAAGGGGAACTGGAGGATGATGCCCCAGACGTTCTCGACGGCCTCGACGATGGCCTCGATGTACGCCTTGGGCGTCCCGTGGAACAGCAGGCCGAGGAAGAGGAAGCCGAAGTTGACGATGTTCAGGTTGAGGTTGTTCCACGGCATCGTCCCGTTCTGGATTCCCTCGAAGAAGTACAGGACGACCGCGAGCAGGCCGACGAGGCCGATTGCCACGCCGATGCCGAGCGAGTGCTCGATGCGCGTCGCGAGCGAGGCGTCCTCGGGGACGGACGTGGAGGCCCACCCGCCGGTCGCCTGCTCGCCGCCGTCGGTCGCCGTCTCGAACTCAGCGGGGTCGATGGGCGTCTTCTTCGCGTCGTCGCTCGGGTACATGAGCGCGAACAGCGCCGGCAGGAAGAGGAAGCCGACCGCGACGACCAACACGAGGTTGGCGACGGTGAAGATGGTCCCGCCGGTGCCGAACGTCGTGTCGAGGATGCCCGCCTCGATGAGGAAGTTCCCCTCGGTGTTCAACAACAGCGGAATCGACCCCGCGAGGCCGCCGTGCCAGACGACGAACCCGGAGTACGCCCCGGCGACGACGATGGGGAAGTCGATGCCGCGCATCTCGGTCGCTATCTTCCGGGCGAACAGCGCCCCGACGACGAGGCCGAGGCCCCAGTGAACGAACGACGCCCCGGCGGCGACGACCGGTACCATCGCGGCCGCGCCCCGTTCCGTGTTCGGGACGCCCGCGAGTCGCGTCAGGAGCCAGTCCACGGGCTTCGTCTGCGCGAGCGCGTAGCCCGTCATCAGGATGAGCGTCATCTGCATCCCGAACGAAAGCAGGTTCCAGAAGCCGCCGTACCAGCCGTCGAGAAGCAGGTTTCCGGCGTGCCCCACCATGCCAACATCCTCGGCCGGCGCGACCGACACCAGCGCCAGCACGAACGCCACTCCGGTCAGGATGATGGCGAACAGGAACGCGTCGGGGAGGTACTGTTCGACCAGTTTCGAACTGCGCTCCGCCGCCTGCCTGATAGCGTTTGTCATAGCTCGGATTACTTCATGATAATACAATATATAATGTTTAATATCCGGACGAGTTCGGCTCGGTCAAATGTCACGAATCGCCCGACACGCCGGTCGTCGTCTCGGGCCGTCGCGGACCCGCGCCGGACTCGCCGCCGCCGATGGGTACAAACCCGAGACGGACATACGGGGGCGTATGTCCGAACTCCTCGACACCCTCCGCGACGACCACGAGACGCCGCTTTCCCGACTGGGCTCCTCGAAGGCGCTGTACGCCGTCACCGGCGGCGAGATGGACGGTGACGCGGTCCGCACGGCCGCCGCGTCCGAGGCCGCGGCCGCCGCCGACCTGTTCGACTGGTGGGCGGACGACGAACCGAACGACGAGGCGGCCGCGCTCTTTTCTGACCTCGCCGACACCGCCCGCGAGCACGCCGACGCCGTCGATGCGGAGTCCGACGGCTCGAAACCGAACGTCTACGACGTGCTCGCCGAGTTCGAGACGACTGACGGCCGCCTCGGCGGCGCGCTCGCCCGCGCGCTCGTGTCACTGAAGACCGTCGAGCAGATGGTCGGCTTCTTCGTCGGCGACGCGGACCCGATGGCCGCCAACGACTTCCGTACGCTCAAGTCCGACCTCAACGACCAACTCGACACGCTCGAAGCCGCCATCGACGACCTCGTCGAGGACGACGCCGTCGCCCGCGAGGCCGCCGACGCGGTGGTCGAAGCCGCCTACGACGAGTACGTCGAGACGCTGGAAGGCATGGGCGTCAAGCCGAAGAACGTCTGCTAACTCACTCACTCGCTCTTTCGCATTTCCGGGTCGCGGAGCGACCCACTTGGAGCAATATTTGTAGCCTTTGTTCGCCGAGTCGCCGACAGCGCCGACAGCGCCGACGCGCGGCGTAACGGGTGAGTTCCAGTAGAAACGAGGGGGTTTGTCAGACGGTCGTCAGACGCCGGGGACGCCCTTGCGGTATTCGAGGACCTCGCTTCGAGCCTCGCGGACCGTCTCGGCGACGTCGCCGTCGAGGTTCTCGGCGAGTTCGTGGAGGACCGTCATGTGGCGGGCGAGTCGCCCGTGGTCCGGTCCCTGCTCGCGCGTCGCCAGCTTCGCGAGCTGGTCGGACTGTTCGTAGAGTCGCTCCTGCACGTCGCCCTCGGTCGCCTCGGCGGCTTCCTTGAGCAGGTTACTCGCGCGTTCGAGTTCGGCTCGCGTCATACTGGATTATTCGATAGCCCGGCCCAAAACCGTTCCTCCGGCGACAAGCACCGCCTCGCTCAACAGGGTGGTACGCCGCGACCCAAGGACGGGCAATGAGCGAGTCCGGTCCCCTGTCCGCCGACAGACCCGACGCAGACCGCGAATTCCGCGTCGACGCCCCCTTCGACCCCGCGGGCGACCAACCCGAGGCAATCGAGGCGCTGGCCCGCGGCTTCCGCGAGGGTGCCGACGTGCAGACCCTGCTCGGTGTCACCGGTTCCGGCAAGACCAACACCGTCTCGTGGGTGGTCGAAGAGATTCAGAAGCCGACGCTCGTCCTCGCGCACAACAAGACGCTCGCCGCCCAGTTGTACGAGGAGTTCAAGGGGCTGTTTCCCGACAACGCGGTCGAGTACTTCGTCTCCTACTACGACTACTACCAGCCCGAGGCGTACATCGAACAGACCGACACCTACATCGACAAGGACATGTCGATAAACGAGGAAATCGACCGGCTCCGCCACTCCGCGACCCGGTCGCTTCTCACCCGCGACGACGTCATCGTCGTCGCCTCGGTGTCCGCCATCTACGGCCTCGGCGACCCGAAGAACTACACCGACATGTCCCTCCGACTGGAGGTCGGCCAGCAGATAGACCGCGACGAACTGCTCGGCGCGCTCGTCGACCTCAACTACGAGCGCAACGACGTGGACTTCCGGCAGGGCACGTTCCGCGTCCGCGGCGACACCGTCGAGGTGTTCCCGATGTACGGCCGCTACGCCGTCCGCATCGAGTTCTGGGGCGACGAAATCGACCGGATGCTGAAGCTCGACCCACTGGAGGGCGAGGTCAAGTCGTCGGAACCGGCCGTGCTCGTCCACCCGGCGGAACACTACTCCATCCCCGAAGAACAGCTCGAAGGCGCAATCTCGGAAATCGAGGAACTGATGGAACAGCGGGTGAAGCACTTCCAGCGACAGGGCGACCTCGTAGCTGCCCAGCGCATCGAAGAGCGAACCACCTTCGACATCGAGATGCTCCGCGAGACGGGCCACTGCTCCGGCATCGAGAACTACTCGGTCCACCTCTCGGACCGCGAGCCGGGCGACGCGCCCTACACGCTCCTCGACTACTTCCCCGACGACTTCCTCACGGTCATCGACGAGTCGCACGTCACGCTCCCGCAGATTAAGGGTCAGTACGCCGGCGACAAGTCCCGAAAGGACTCGCTGGTCGAGAACGGCTTCCGCCTGCCGACGGCCTACGACAACCGCCCGCTCACCTTCGAGGAGTTCGAAGAGACTGTCGGACAGGCGCTTTTCGTCTCCGCGACGCCCGGCGACTACGAACGCGAGCACTCCGACCAAATCGTCGAGCAAATCGTCCGACCGACCCACCTCGTGGACCCGAAAGTCGAGGTGACGGAGGCGACCGGGCAGGTCGACGACCTGATGGCCCGCATCGACGAGCGCATCGACCGCGACGAGCGCGTGCTCGTCACGACGCTCACGAAGCGGATGGCCGAAGACCTCACCGAGTACCTCGAAGAGGCTGGCGTCGACGTGGCCTACATGCACGACGAGACCGACACGCTCGAACGCCACGAACTCATCCGGTCGCTCCGCCTCGGCGATATCGACGTGCTCGTCGGCATCAACCTCCTCCGCGAGGGCCTCGACATCCCCGAAGTCTCGCTGGTCGCCATCCTCGACGCCGACCAGCAGGGCTTCCTGCGCTCCGAGACCACGCTCGTTCAGACAATGGGCCGCGCCGCCCGCAACGTCAACGGCGAAGTCGTGCTCTACGCCGACGAGATGACGGACGCGATGGAGGCCGCCATCTCCGAGACCCAGCGCCGCCGCCGCATCCAACAGGAGTTCAACGAGGAACACGGCTACACGCCGACGACCATCGAAAAGGAGGTCGGCGAGACGAACCTGCCGGGGAGCAAGACCGACACCCGCGGCGTCTCCGGCGACGCCCCCGCCGACGCCGACGAGGCGGTCGAACAGATAGCCTTCCTCGAAGACCGGATGCAGGAGGCCGCCGACAACCTCGAGTTCGAACTCGCCGCCGACATCCGCGACCGCATCCAGAACCTCCGCCGCGAGTTCGACGTGGACGCGCTCGAAGACGGCGTCGCGCCCGAGTACCCCGACGAACACGACGGCGACGGCGACGGCGACGACGGCCTGACGCCGCCGGACGAGTTCTGACCGGCCGTGTCGTCAACCGCCAACCCTGACGTTCGCGGCCGGCGGCCTCCTCCGCCGCGACGACGGTCGACTCTGTCTCGTCCACCGGCCGCACTACGACGACTGGTCGCTTCCGAAGGGGAAACTCGAACCCGGCGAGACGCTGGTCGAGACCGCCGTCAGAGAGGTCCGCGAGGAGACGAGATGCGAGGTCGACTGCGGCCGGTTCGCCGGGCGCTACGAGTACCGCGTCCCGGACGACGCGGACGCGCTGAGCGGGCCGAAGGGCGTGTTCGTCTGGCACATGCGCGTCGTCGATGAGCGCCCGTTCGAACCCGACGGCGAAGTCGACGCGCGCCAGTGGGTCACCCCGGTTGAGGCCCTCGAACGGCTCACTTACGAGACCGAACGGGCGCTGGTCAGACGGGCACTCGAACTCAACGAGTGAACACAGATTTTGGATAGAAACACATGTTACTGGTTTTTCGACGCGCGTCGGTGTGTGGACTGTACCCAAAATGCTGGGTCGACATCAAGACTTATTAGCCCGACCTCGCTATGCCCGTTCCACCGTGATCCGCACCTCGGCGGACGAGCCTGCAACCCACACCGTTCACCACGCCTACCCCAACGGAGGCATTACCTGAATGGTCCGCGGATTCGAGCATTCCGTGCTCGACAGTTCGGGCGACCACCGCACGCCGGTCCACCCGGTGTGCGACGCGGTCGCATCCTCGGGAGACGGTGAACGCGCGCGGGTCGGTGCCGCTGATGACTCGGCAAACGGGCTGTTTTCGACGCGTCACTCCACGCGAGTGCACGCGAACGCTACTGCGAACTGACAACAACGAGAACCATGAGCTCTCAGTCTCTCAGTCACGTTCAGAAGTCGTTCCTGAAGTACCAACACATCCTCGTGTTCATCGCTCCCCTGCTGTTCCTCGTCTCGGTGTTCACCATGGCACCGACGCCGTCGGGTGCAGGCATGGAGTACTGGCTCCAGTACTGGTGGCTGTTCCCGGTGTTCCTCACCGGCGCGACCATCGTGAACACGGTCGGCATCAGCGGGTCGGCGCTCTTCGTCCCGTTCCTCATCTTCATCTTCCCCATCTTCGCGCACCCGCTCGACTCGTCGACGCTGGTCAAGGTGGGCCTCATCAGCGAGGCGTTCGGTCTCTCCAGTTCGGCCGTCGCCTTCATCCAGTACGGTCTCGTCGACCGTCGACTGGCGCTGACGCTCGTCGGCGGGTCGATTCCGTTCGTCGTCGGCGGCGCGCTCCTGTCGTTCGTCATCCCCGACGTGGTGTTCCACGCGCTGCTCGGCATCGCGTTGCTCGCCGCGTCGTACCTGCTGTTCAACGCCGACCTCGGCCACGACGAACCCGGTTCGTCGGACTCCGACCACGCCGCGGCCACCGACGGCGGTACCGTCTCCGCGAGCCTCCCCAACGACCCCGGTAAGCTCGGCCCCGCGGGCGTCCACACGGCCGACGACGGGACCGTCACCCGCGTCGACCGCGAGGGCGACGACTACACGTACACCCGCGGCGGCTACCTGCGCCGCTTCGCCAACTACAGCGTCGGCGGGATGTTCCAGGGCCTCGCCGGCTTCGGCGTCGGCGAACTCGGTATCATCTCGATGCTCAGCACGAAACGTCCCCGTCCGCGTCGCCATCGGTACGAACCACATCGTGGTCGCGCTGACCGCCATCCTGGCGTCGCTCGTCCACGTCTTCGGCGGCGGCATCGTCGGCGGTCACTCGCTGAGTCTCGCGACGACGCCGTGGAACATGGTCGTGTTCACCGTCCCCGCGACGGTTCTCGGCGGCCAAATCGCGCCCTACGTGTCGAACGCGCTGGAGACTGACGTCATCAAGAACTTCGTCGGCGTCCTCTTCGCCGTCATCTCGATTGCGCTGTTCCTGATGGCGCTGGGCGTCTAACGACCCACTCGAACCGTTTTCACCGGCACCACTTTCACAGTCCTCGATTCTGAACCCTCACCCATGTACGACCACATCCTGCTTCCGACCGATGGTAGCGACGCGACCGACGCGACAATCGAACACGCGGCGACCCTCGCGGAGACCTACGGCGCGACGGTTCACGTGCTGTCCGTGGCCGACTCGCGCAACCGCTTCGAGTCACCCTCGGCCGGCATCGCGCCGGACGTGTGGGAGAAGTCCGAACTCGACCGCGCGGAGTCGGCGGCCGACGCCGCCGTCGAGGCGCTCCCTGACAGTGTCGAGACCGAACGCATCGTCGATGAGGGCGTGCCTCACTCGACTATCGTCGACTACGCCGCCGACGCCGAGGTCGACCTCGTCGTGATGGCGACCCACGGCCGAACCGGCCTCGACCACTACCTCGTCGGCTCCGTCACGGAGCGCGTCGTCCGGCAGTCGGACGCGCCGGTGTTGACCGTCCGCGCGGCGGACGAAGAATAAGGACCCGCGACTCGCTCGCGGTCCGCGTTACTCGAACTCTTCTGCCAGCGCGGCGCGGTGCTCGCGGCGTTTCTGAAGCGCCGCGTCGCGCAGTTCACGCTCCTCTTGGGAGTCGCAGACGAGGTCCGGGACCGGAATCGGCTTCTCGTCGTCGTCGAGCGCGACGAAGGTGAAAAAGGAGGTGATGGTCTCGCGGCGGTCGCCCTCGCTCGGTCGCTCGGCGGTCACGTCGACCTTGATGTCCATACTGGTGCGACCGGTGTCGAAGACGTACGCCTCGACGGTCACCACGTCGCCCACGTCGATGGGCGCGAGAAAGTCCACGTGGTCCATCGACGCCGTGACCACCTGCCGCTCGGCGAAGCGCCGCCCGGCGATGGCCCCGCAGACGTCCATCCACTCTAAAATCCGCCCCCCGAGAGCGCGTCCGAGGTTGTTCGTGTCGTTGGGCATCAAAATCTCGCTCATCTCGGCGCGGGACGCCGACAGCGACCGCGTGCCGACCGACGACTGCTGTTGCATACCACACGGTCGGTGTCGGACGTGGTTAAATTATTCTACGTCGTGAAAAATAGAAATAAAGGCGATTAATCGCTCGGGTTGTCGATTGGTCGGCAAACGTACCGCACGTTTCAACAACCTAGACAATTAATAGTGTTTATTACGTACCGAATAGTGTCTGCGTGAACCGCAGACCGGTGGTGGGACGCCGACGCCCGTCTCTCGCCCACGTTCGGGGGAACGTTCCCGAGGGTTCCGACCCTCGTTCGACTGGACGACGACGGGGAATCAGCCGCGACCCCGAAGCCGACGTATCGAGTGGCCTCCCGTCTCAGGTCCGCCTCGCGCCTCGCCGAACCGCGACGGCCGGACGACGGGGCTCGCGCCGGTCGCCCCGCAGACTGGACACGACGCTGCACCGGCCCCTCGCGCGTTGGTGGAATCGCGACTGCTTCGCGTGTTCGATTTTTCGCCTACTCGACCCGTTCAGCCTCGACGCCGCCGTCTTCGATTTCGATGTCGACCGCGTCCGCGGAGATGTCCGCCGTCTCGATGCCGTCCAACTCACCGAGTATCTCGCTGATGTCGTCGAGGCCGAGGAGTTCGCGGGTCTCCTCGTCGAACGCCTTGCTTTCGAGGCCCGCGGCCTGCTGTACATCGGAGCCGGTCAGTCCCTTCCCGTAGCGACCGAGCAGCGACGTGAGTTCCTGCGGCAGCACGTACGTCGTCGACGGCGAGGTGCCGATGTTCCCAAGCGTCTCCATGCCTTTGTCGATGATGGCGCGCTCGCCCATCGACTCCGCCGCGCGGGCCCGGAGGACCGTCGAGATGGCGTCACCCTGCGCTTCGAGAATCTGCGACTGCTTTTCACCCTGCGCGCGGATGATGTTCGACTGCTTGTCGCCCTGCGCCTTCTCGACGGCGGAGCGGCGTTCACCCTGTGCTTCGAGAATCATGGCACGGCGGCGGCGCTCGGCGGAGGTCTGCTGTTCCATCGCGTTCTCGACGTCTTTCGAGGGCTTGACCTCGCGGACCTCGACGGACTCCACGCGGACGCCCCACTCGTCGGTCGGTTCGTCGAGTTCCTTGCGGATGCGCGCGTTGATGTGGTCGCGTCGCGCCAGCGTGTCGTCGAGTTCCATGTCGCCGAGGGCGGCCCGCAGCGTCGTCTGCGCGAGCAGCGAGACGGCCCGGCGGTAGTTATCGACCTGCAGGAAGGCGCGTTCGGGGTCCATCACGCGGATGTAGACGACGGCGTCAGCCGTTACGGGTGAGTTGTCCTCCGTGATGGCCTCTTGGGAGGGCACGTCGAGCGTCTGAGTTCGCATGTCGAAGCGGTAGGTCTTCGAGACGAACGGTGGGACGACGTTCAGCCCCGGTTCGAGGATACCCTTGTAGTCGCCGAACACGGTGAGCGTCCGCTTTTCGTACGCCTGAACGATTTCGACCGCGTCGTACACCGCGGCGACGGCGAGCGCGAGGACGACGTATCCCGCGAGCGTCAGCGGCGTGACGGGGAAGACCACGACGGCGATGCCGAAGACGATCACCGCGACCGCGAGGGGACCGAGCCAACGCGGGATTCGGCCGGGCTCGCTATCGACCCGTCCTGCGCCCGACGAGGAGGACGACGAGGACGAGGACGCCGAGAGCTTCCCGAGTTGGTAGAACAGGCTGTCCATGGTGGAGAGTGACACCGAGGCGGAATAAAGCTAGCCGGCCACTCGGCCACCCGGCCACCAACTATTTGTCCGCGAACGCCCCACCGCCCGGTATGCGAACCAACCGCGGCCGAATCGACGTGGAGGACCTGCTGAAAATCATCCTCCTGCTCGTCCTCGTCTGGCTCGTCCTCGAAATCATCGGCGAGGTGCTCGGGCTGTTCGGC